>JAHFHF010000022.1 GCA_023247055.1 Candidatus Omnitrophota bacterium | reverse complement strand
CAGGCTGGTAAATGTTACGGCGGCGCGGGACCAGGCTGTCAAGATCGTCCTCGACCGTATAAAGCCGCCCTTCGAGGCTGCGGATCAATCCATAATCGGCATTCAGATCCAAATTAAATTCACGGTTTAAAAGCTGCCGTGGTTCGCTGTAAAGAATATGGCCCTTCCCATCCATTTTATGGACCCATACGGCCGTGACCCGGCCGGAAGGCGTATACGCCAGACTGATGGCTGAGAGTTTTCCGGGCGCGATCACGATTTTTGTTTTTGGCCAATCTTTGTTTTCAGGCTCGAGGTCGTCAATAAACCATAACGGCTTGGGCTGGGTCCATAACTCATTGATTTTTCCACGGCCGCGGAAATCGCTGCTGGAGGCCGGCGCATACGTGCGGTTTAAAAGCGCCCGGATGCCCGTACGCCTGTCGATATCGTCGACGCCCGTTTCTTTTTGAAGCAGCAGCCCGCGGTATTTATGAACAAGACTCAACTGCGCTGCGGCATGAGCAAAGTCACGCTCGTCATTTTGACGTTGATCGACCTTGACACGCCGGATTGCCCTTTTTTTAGCGGCCCTGCCAACGCGTGACTCCGGCTGGACCGGCTTGAGCCGGCGCAGGCTGTAATTTTTAACGAGGTCCCGGATATGCGGCCTGGGTTTGAGATAAATTTCTTGAGCGCTGCGCGTTTTCATCACCGCAGCAGAAAATTCATCGATGGGCGCATTAAAAGTTTTGATATCCAGATGTTTCTTAGGCAAGTAGGATTCGTCCGTCGTGATCTGCGCTGTTTTTTGTAAAATCAACACGTAAAATTTTTGGCTTTCCAGCCGGTCTTCCGCTTCCAGGACCTGATCGGGATTGCTGTCCGGCCTCGTAAGTTCTTCCGTACGGTACTCCGAAGAAAACTCATTAAACGCAATGCCTTCTTCAACGCGTTTGAAACCGTAATGAGCTTCGATTTGCTCGATACCTTCTTCACTCAGACCTTTAGCCGCCGGCAGCATCACAACCAACAATCCATTTTCCGCCAGCCGTTGGTTGGCCTCCCAAAGTTTGCCGGCCACGGTTTCGCGGCTTTTGTTGCCATAAGTGCCGTTCAAAGTGTAGATCTCATAGAGAATGTCCGGTCTTAGAGAAGGATCCAATGCTTTGACCGGCTGTTCGGTCCGGAGCGGATTCCACAAAGGCCGGATGGCATTTTTGTGATTGTCCCAACCCACCATTTGACTGATGACCGGATCGGGCTGGACGTCAAGCAAGGGCGGACTCAGAGAACTGGGCCGGATCTGGGCCTGATCTGACTCCTGGACAGCCCGGTAAATCAGAGAAACGGCGTCGTTATCGATGGCATGTTCAAAAGTTCCGGACGGCTGCTGCGTTCCATAAACCTGCGACATGTATTGTTCTGCCCAGTAAGCCGCCTGCATCGCCGGGCTGGCGTCGCGCATATCATGAAAATTACCCTCATACTCGCGAATAGGAATCCCTAAACGTTTCAGAATCTGCTCCTGGGCCGCCGCAATGGCGCTGACCTTGTCTTGATAGTTGAAGAGCTGTTTGACGGCCGGAGCAAAATACCCGGTGCTCGCCGCGGGCACGGGCTTTCCCGGCGAAAAATCTAAAATCGCCTTGGCCGCTGCCAAAAAATCCGTCTTGGCCCAAAGCGGCGCGCCAAATTCCTTGCGCAGGATTTGAAACGTCAGGCTTGAAAATTGCAGCCGCGAGACGCCGAGGCTTTCGCCATAAGCGTCTATCAGATTCATGGTGCGTTTAAAGATGCGCGAGAGATCCCGCGGCCGCTCGTCGATATCGGCGATCCAGGGACGCAGGCCTTGGCGTAAAAAATTTTGCGCGAAGTCTTCAAATTCTTCGACTCTTGTTTCTTCGACTTCTATTTTTTGGCGCTGCAGCTTTTCATAATTAAAAATGGCGTCATCGAAAATCGCACGCTGTTCTTCCGCCTGTTTCAGTAATTTCAAGCGCTGCGGCGCAAAAATATCTTCAGTCTGATCGCCGCTTTCTATCAACTCATAAGGCATGAGCGCCGCCAGCCAATCTGAGAACTGCCAATCCGGGTTAAAATTCCCAGCGTTGATTTTTGTCAGCGCCGCCTGAGGATAACGAATTTCCACAAAGCGTTTTTTCTTGTCCCCATTCGTCCCCTGCTGAATTTCGCGGGTGCGTCTGATCGCTAAAATACGGCCGGGATTCAGGGGATCCAGTTCCACCACAAGCTGTTTGCGGCCTTTGGCATCCAGAAAAGTCCGCTCGCGCACCTGCGTTTTCTGCCGCCAAGCCGCGAGAGTTTGCGCGGGATCAAACAGCGCAAAATCGTCTTCCCCTTTTTCAGTCACATACTGACGCGCATCCCTATAGGTTTGCCGGCCTTCGCCGTCATAGCCGTAAGAGCGGATCGCCATGGCATATACCGCATTCTGTGTGCGGTTCAGTTCCAGATCTAAATCCAGCACAGGGCGGTATTCCGCAGCGGAGGTCGTTTCATCATTAAAAATATCCGCGTCATAAAAAGTACGCTTGACGATTTCTGACCCATGCAAGGGTTCTGCAAGGTTACTCAGAAACTCCCGCCATTCGGGCGCTTTGGTTTCGCCATCGTAGGGCAGATCGCTGCGAAGCATGTTGAAATGATCTCCGACCATATCGTTGTCTTCTGTCGCATGAGGCCATTCGATGCTGGTCACAATTTCTTTTTTGCCCTCGGCCGTCGTCACGCTCTGCGCATGGATGCGGCGGTACTGTTTCAGTTTGCCTTTCGGGGCAATTTCTTTCTGATGTGTTTTTTCAGGCGGCTCTTCTTTGGCCGCATCCGTCATTTCAACCTGCCGCGATCGCCAGTCGGCCGCCGAAGTTTTGGCGGGATCAAAAAGATAACTGCCGTTGACCAGCTTGTGGCGCCGGCTGCTGAAGCTTTGGATAACATTTCTTGAGGAGGGAACGTAGAGAATATTTTCAAGGGTATCGGCGGCCGTGACAATGCCCGTTTCCGGATTCACCTGCAGGCGAAAGACCGGCACGCCATTTTCGTACAAAATCCGCTCACGGATCCTCGGATCATAAAACGTTCCCGATTGCCAGGCCGCAAGGTCAAGCGCGGGATCAAATTTTAGATCAGTCTGTAAAACCGGATGCCGGTCTTCGTAAAGAATGTTCCCCTGCTCATCGGTAGCATAGGAAATAACAGCCGTGACGCGCTGTTCTTCATCAGCAAGAACGGACAGGACGGGTTTGTTTTCATGCTGAAAAATGGCCGGCTGGCCATCAGCCCTAACGGCATAAGCATGCGTTTCGGTATACAAACGCCGCAGTTCCAATCCAACGATGCCTAGTTCACTGACCGCCTCTTCTTCCGTCATCAGGCCGTAAGCCCTGGCCGGTTTACGGCTCTCATCCTGCAGTTTGCCCACCGGAGGCAGCAGGCGTTCCAGAAAATTTCTGAAGACATAGATTTCCTCCAGATTGGTCTTTAAAAAGCCTGAGGAAGCGTGGCGCTTCAAATCGCCGCTAAAAATGATCTGCTCGGCTAGAAAAGCATCCTGGACCACTTTTTGTTTAAATTCGCTCAGTTTTTTCGGATCGTCCACGATGGCCCTGACCGCCGTGTAATCATGGCCGGTGTCTTTAATCTCGGCAAAAGCCGGCCTGTCCCGGTTCAGCCGCAGCGCGCGCAAAATCGTAGCCAACTGAATGCGTTCATAAAATTTTGTGGCAAGACCTGTCAGGCTGGTTGTAGTAAATCGCAGCGAACTCTCGGAGAAATACCCGTAGCGGCTCGCCTCCATGTTCGTGCCTTCGGATGAAATCCAATGCGCGCTCAACAAATTTTCTGCGGGCAAGTCCGCGATCGCGCAAGGCTCCGTTTCGTCGAAAACCAAACGCACGCTGTCCCAGCGGTGTCCGCGCTTAGGATCATCAGGATCACGCCCATCCCCGGCCAGAAATTCAACCAGCCGGATGACCGCCTCAATTTTTTGTTCCTCCGTCATCAGATCCGAGGCAAAAAGACGGGCCTGTTCATTCCAACCCAATTGCTCTAAAAACAATCCCATTTTTTGGTCGCTCTCCTTGTAACTACGCAGATGTTCTGGGATGGGTATGTTCTTCGTCAAATAGCGGTAGAGCGATTCAAGCGTCGGCCCTCCCTCTCCAAGCGAAACCTCTTTAAACTCCTGGAGATAAATCTGCCAGGGATAAATTTCGAAAGCAATGGGCTGCTGGAGATCTTCCGCAGGAATGCCAAGTTTTCCTGCAATTTTTTCGCGGACTTCCCGGTATCGGATTTGTTTGACCTCCTGCGTCAACTCCAAAACGAGACGCCGCATCAAATCCAGCGAGGCATGCTCCCAAAAACTTACGGGCACATTTTTTCTGTTTGCGGGCCTATTCCCTTCTTTTGTCATCCTGAGCCCTGCTTGCGGGGCGAAGGATCTCGTTTTAAAGGCCCCAACCTGGGCAGCCAAATGTTTTTCAACGACATCTTCTTCACGCAGCAAAAACTCATCCATGCTCCATGAATGCTCTCCAGCCGCATAAACAGAAAAAATGGTCGGCGAAATCGAAGCCAGAATTTCATGACGCAGGTGGTGGCTTTCACGCATTTTTTTCCAAGGTTGCGCGGCGGCCAAAGTCGTTTCTTTGGCAGTCATCATTTCATGAGCATCGTTGTAGAACGAAAAGTCGTTCTGAAATAACGCGCCCTGTTGCCTATAAAACTCCAAGTCTTGGCCGCGTTCTTCCGGCGTTTCCTCTAAAAACCGGAGAATATCCAGCCGCAGGCCGATGATCGCCGCCATCCCGGTGTCAGCCTCAGCAGCCAGAGCCGATTGCTCATCCAGAAAACGCGCTAAGCGCCGCGCTAAAACTCTTTGGCCTGCGGCATGATCGTTGGCTGCCCGAATCAACGCTTCATTCACTGACATTCCTGGGAATTCTTCGGCCGTCTGAAAATTTTCCAATTCCTGCGGCGCGTATAAATACCGCGTTTCCAGCACATTCAAAACTTCTGTAATCGCCGGTTTTAAATTGCCAGAGCCTGCGTCTGGCTCTGCAGCAGACGAAGCCGCGCCATTGGGAATGGTACGGATTTCTGAACGCGCATCGGCGCCCATAGACACAGAACTGCGGAATGAGGTCATGGCCGTTAAAATTTCAGACGAAAGTGGAATCGCAACCAATGGTTTGTCCCCCACGGGCGATAAGGCAGGCGCCGTAAACAATCGGGCCATATGGGCGTCCGTCAACTGACGCTGGTCCACAAGCTGTTTTAATTCCTGCAAAAACTGCTCCACGCGCTCTTTCCAGACTTTTCGCACAGGCGCTGCAATTTCTTTTTCTGCCCATGCTTGGGCGGCTTGGTCCACCCAGCGCGTATATTGCCCAGCTTGGGCCAAACGGCCATGCGCCGCCACATCGCGGATTAAATTGTCGTGCCAAGTTTTAAATAGACGTGAATCGCGAATCATGAATCGTGGATCGTGCGTGGTCAGCGGGGATTGCCCCGGCATTAATTGATCAAGGGTAGATTGAATAAAGGCGCTGCGCAGATCGACTTTGCCTTTGTCGAGTTTGAAGTAGGCGCGCCACGAAACATGACCGCGCATCAGATTTTCATAGTGGTTTTCTGCAGCTGGTGCAAACTGAGGCGTCAGCACCGCATAAGAAATACCCGCTTGTTGGAGTTTGGCTTTAAGCCCTTCGGTATGAAAGCCCCCCGCAAGAAAAATAAGTGGTTTTGTCACCGCTCCTAGAGACGGGTTCCGTCGAATCAAAAACCGTTTTATTGTTTTAAAAAAAACATTTTCACGGGCCTCAGCCAGGCGGTAAAATTCCCATTGCAGGGGACAGGCAACCCCAGACGACGGCTGTCCTTTGCCGTCGCTGGATAGTCCCAACGCATCAGTCGTTGGGGCATGCCTGCCCCCTGCAGTTTCAGGTTCAGATTGAATTTCTTTCCATTCCTCACGGCTGATCTCAAATCGCGCCAGTTTTTCACTGCGCTTTAATTGTTCCGACTGTTCGTAAAGGCCCAACGCTGCTTTGTCCGGCAAACAGCCGCGGAAGGTCTCATCCACATAAGCTTCCCACTGCTTAAAAAACTCGCGGCTTTTCATGGCCTTTAACCGGCGGCGCTCACGAATCCACTGTTTCATTTCCGGAGAAACGTCTATCTTTCCCAGCTTGCGGGCTTTTAGCCAGCGCATCAAAAACGATACGGTTTCCGCTGCATCGCTTCGCCCGGTTTCAAAGGCCTGCCGGGTTTGATGAAAAATCTTCAGATCCTTGGGACTGTACAAACGGTTTTGAACTTCATCCAAAAAAGCGGCGGCTTCTTTTTGCCGCGCTGAAACGGCCGTAGGCCGGTCTCGTAACATTTCCCGTGAAAGAGATTCCACGAGCGGGTATTTGACGGGCGGATTCAAATGCACAAGCTGGCGCAAAAACCGCCGCATGTGCTTGGGCTCTTTTTCATAGGCTTCGCGCGCCTGTTCCGCTTTTAAAAGTTCGGGGGGATACACTTGTTTCTTCTGCTCGTCGAGGGCCTGTTTTTCGCGTGCTAGTCTGGAAAGAATTTGATTTTGGGCCTTGCTGCCCTTGAAGAAGGCCCTAAGCTGCCGCTGATAGAGTGCCGGATCTTCCGCGCCGTAAAACTCGAGAGGAGTTTTTGAAAAAATCGCTGCGCTCATACTGCCGGAAAGTTCTCCGCTTTCGAGATAGCGGTCAAACACCTTACGCAGCATCCGGTGGTCCGGAAATTGGCGGAAGAGTGCGGCATCTCCTTTGCCGACACCGCCTTCCAAAAGCAGGGTGCTGATGCCATAGTGTCGATTGAGATAACGCAGAATTTTTTCGATGTTTTTTTGCGCATCGGCTTGAGCATGCGCATCTTCCAAAATCAAAACCGCCTGCGGAGAATTGGAATAGCGCTCTTGAATGATTCCTAACTTCAGAGGCAGCTTGAACGTGCGGAGATTGAGCGTACTCTGGGCCGACGCAAAATCCATCTGTGCCTGCACAGACGGTGCCGGATAACCCAACCCTCCTGAAATAAAAGAGATGAGCACACCCAGGGCAATGATTTTTTTAGCCATGAATTTTTGCATAGACATACTTTTAAAAAGTCGTTAATAAAGAGTACCTTATAATTCCTCATAGCACAAATTTCCCGCGAAATATATTTTGATGTAAGTTGTTATCTTATAATGGGTAACAACTCGGATAAACTAAAAGTGGAATCCAAGCATTTTGTGAATTAGGCAGAAGATTGATTGCTTCTTCCTCCCCCGTGCTCTCCGGGGGAGGACTAAGGTGGGGGATATTAGTAGATGCGCAGGCCTGTCTTAAGCTGCGCGAGAGGTTTCTTGGAGCGCGGCCCATTCGGTGACGAAATCGCGGACACCGGCAGAGGAAATGACAAGGCTATTGCCTTTGAGTTGAATAATGCGGGATTCAAAACCCGGCATGAGTTCATAATCTTTCAAAAGAGCCAGGGCTTCGGCGTAAAGATCGGCAGGTTTCATGCCCTGACGGCCTTTTTGGGCTATCAGCAGGGCAACCGCCGTTTGCAGCGTCAGCACCAACTCTCTCAAAAGCGGATCAGATTCAGACTCCATGCCGGTTTCAATCACGGGAACAAACGATGACGCCGGCGGAGTCTTCAAGCGGCCTTCATCCGCGACCATGCCTGAAAAAATCTGATCGCCTAAATAAACTGGAGAACGGCGCAGGCTCTGAAGCAAAACGATGTTCAAACCGGCCTTTTGAAAAATACGCCGGATATCTTCAGGCACGCGGCTGCCATCCGGTGCATGCACCAAAATCCGGCCCACGCCGCCAAGCCGCGTGATCACGCGGGCAAAATCATGCATCCGGCCCGTATCTTCCGGTAAAATATACGTGACGTCATAGCCTCGATCGGAAGAATCTGCCGTATCGAATTTTGAATTCAATTTTTCCGCAACATTCTCAAGCAGTACCCGCAGTTTTTCACGATCGAATGCGCTGCCGGCAATCAACCTTTGCCGAATCGTCTCAAGCTCTGCCACGACTGGCGCCGCCCCGATTCGAACCGTCGCCCTCACCGCTTCTCGGACTTCGGAACGCGTCACATCGTCCGATCTCAAAGCTTCCGTAAAACTTTCTGCGGCTTCTCGCGGGCTTGCAGAATACGCATCGAATGATAACCGTTTCCCCCACTCAACAAGGTGCGGTGTTTTGTTTAAGTTCGGACTTAGAAGACCAAGCAGCGGTTTCAATACTTCTGAGGCAAGGCTTGGAATCCTTTGAAGCCATTCCAGCGTCAAGATTCCAAGCAGCTTATCGCCCTCTAAATGCCGAATTTTTTTAATCTCCGAAAATAGCTGTGCTATTTGTCCTAAAGAAAGCTTTTCTAAAATCGGGGTTAAAATGAAATCCCTTTTTTCAGAGGAAACACTGTCAGGAACCAATACTTCAAGTGCGGTGAGAACCGCATGCCGCATCAAGGACTCATCGATTTCATGTTCGCTCATGGGCGCCCCTCCGACCAAAGCCCGTCGAACTCGGTCAACAGGAGAAAAAAACTTTGGATTGTGCGCCACGCTTACTCCAAGCCGCTGATTTAACATTTCGATAATATCGTCGTGACCAGATCCGCGAATAATAATTACTTTTTTATCCAAAAAAGGCGCCTCTGCCATTTTGAGAAGATCTCTTAAAGCTTCATCGCGAACTCTGGCAGACATCCACAGCGCTTTGATATCCTCCCTAGCGGCGGCTAAATAGGCCAAAACATCTCCTTGCCGGAGACTTTCCAAAACTAACGGTTTTAAAAAACGAAGGTGCTTGTAATAATACAGCACGGCATCCGTTTGAACTCGCTCATGTTGTATTTCTATAGAATAACCCTGATCGATTTTATCGATCAAATATTGGGCCAAGGGAGTTATAAAATGCGCTGCATTTGTTTGCATTTGTCCATAAGCTTCTTTGAGAGAGTTCAGGTACTCTTTTGTGGATTTTTGGCCATTTGAAAATGATCTTTGCAGAGCATCTAATTCTTCATTTTGCGCTATGACTTCCTGGTCAACAAAACTTCTTAGTTGAGGATTGTTCAAATAATCTGGCCTTTCCAAAAAGACATCAAGAGATGTATTCAAACGAACCGCGCTTGAACCCGCTTCGAACAAAATTACATAGGTGTGTGCCTTTCCTGATTTTTGGAATAATACATCCATATTTTGTTTTAATAATTCAGATGCTTCCTGGGTGGTATGTGAATGAAGCAGAACGGCCATGTGCGAGTCTATAAAAGCGTCGGGATCAAGCAAAGTAGCCTGAATACCGTGCGGCGGAAACCGAACTTCAGAGCGGCTCTGAGCACGAACATAAATGTCTTGCGAGGTCCCCTCGGGCGCAAAGCCTTCTTCGGCCAAAACCTGTAAAATGATTGGGCGGGTGAGCTGGTCTTTTGGCGGAATTTTTTTCCGGGCTTCGTCTTCCAAAATAGACTGAACGCTGACCTGATAACCTGCTGGAAATCTCTTCAAATCTTTTCTCAACTGCCCCATACGGCCTGAAACAGTGCGCATTTCAGAACGGAGGCCTTCCGCCGCCGCGCGCTTTTCATTTTCTAGGGGCTTGTTATTTTTTGCCGCGGCGATACCGACCAGCCGGCGAAAGAGCAGCGACGCGGAATCTGGATGCTGGCCGCTACGAATGCCCTGAGCTGAATCCGCCAAGCGCAGAGCGTGAAAGATTAATAACGTTACATATTTTTTCTTAAATTTCAGCACGGGTTCAGGGCCCGTGATTCCTTCACGCGCAGCAATCGTTTCAATCGAATCTCCCTGCATCAGCGCCCGCGCAATGGCCTTGACCTTTTCCTTGCGCTGCAGCGAGTCTCCCAGTGTCCCTTGCATAACAGGCTGGACATAGATGTCGAGCGCATACAAGATCACCTGCTGATATTCATCGCGATGCTCCATCATAGCCGCGGACGTCAAAATACGGTGAGCCAGCGGAATATGCTCCGGACTGCTGGCACTACCAATGCTGGATTTTGGCCCCGTCCCCAACACCGCGTCCAGATGGGCTTGGGCCGCCTTCACCCGTTCGTCCTGAGATTGAGCAGCGGAAAGTTCCACCATGGCGCGGATTTTATGCTGCGCCTCGTTCAAACGTGTATGCAGAGTCGTGCGGTCAATTCCGGTCTTTCTCATCGCTTCGGTCATGGTCAGCCCATCAAAATAATGCATGACTAAAATCTCGGCTTGCGCCAAAGGCAGCATGGGCATAAACCGGTCGTGGATCAGCGTCCATAAATCGTGCAGTTCCGCGCTGTCGGCTGGATCCGGCTCACCCGACTCACCCTCAAACAAAACGCTCTCGGGATCATCACCGGCAGAAAGTCCCCAATCCGAAGGCAACAGCATGCGCCCACCAGTAAGTTTTTCATAGCGCTTGCGTTTACGCAGAACATCCAGCATGGCACGCCGCAGCACCTGGATTAAAAAAACTTCCGGTGTATTGGGTAAAAAGCGCGGGTCATAATGACCCGTATTATCCAGTTTGAGTGCGCTTAGAATAGCCGGTGTGCGCAGTTCGATTTCAGAAAGGGCCAGTTCTTGCGGCAGATCCGCATGAAAGTGTCCGGTATCAGAAAAAAGAATCCGCTCGCGCTGCTTCAGCAGTTTCACGATTGCATCCCCGATAATTTCCTCGCGGTCGGCATCGGAGATCGATTCCAAAACAAACGAGGCAGCGCGCGCCAGCTTTAAAATATGGCTTTGATCCGAATAAAGATACTGCCACATGGCCGCCAAGCGCTCATTCACTTCAGCGTCTGAAACTTCTTCAGGGCTATGCGCTTCTTCACCCGCGGATGTTTCATCCCTAAGCGGCTCTACCCTCACCTCAGAACGAGCCTTGCGGCGAAGCACCAGATATCCCACTCTTACGAGACGGCGATCAATACCGCTGAACCTAAAACTTGCTGCCGGTGGAATGCCCTGTTTAGCAAAAAAATGCGTTTCCATATCGTTGGCTGATGCGAATTTCAATGCGAGTTCAATATTTTCAGAAATGTCATCATGGATGATGATGAGCCCGTCATCTTTTAAGTCATTCAAAGCGCCTTTCAAGGTTCTTTCAAAAGCTGTTTCGTAAGGATCATTTCGAGAGGTTCCCCACCGCATTTTTTCATAGGGTTTAAACGGCTGCGCTACATACCAGAGACTTTGTTGAAATAGAACCGCCTGAAACTTTTTTAGATGCGCTGGGTCTTCAAGAAAAGCAAGGCCATCCCCAGCCAACGCACGAACATTTCCCAGGACAGCCTCGTCATTGCTGGGACTTACGGTGATGCCTTGGTAACCCTGAGGAATATGTCCCGCTCCTTGATCACCGATTTCAACGATCATGGAATCTGGGGATAAATTGAACACCTCTGTCAAAATCTGTTTGAGCGGCTGTGGATTGTGCCAAAAAGTCTCCACCCTGTATTTATGCTCCGTCAACCAAGCCACTGTTTTTGAAAAATCCGGGAAGTCGCTCAAAATTTGCGGGTCCAAAAATAAAGTTCCCAGAATGAAAAGCGCAGCTGTTTGGACTTCCGCTTTGTGAGCCTGGCCCGCAGGCGCATTCAGTCGAATCTCCCAGCGATTTTCACGCTCAAAATTTTGAACTGATTGAACGCCTGGCAACATTCCAAACAATCGGCGCAGGGCTGCAGTATTTTCCGGCTCAAGAGATTGATCATTCTTGAGCGTCAAAGAAAAAGTCTGGTTATCCACCCAATCCGCAGAAGAAACGGTGTCGTCCAAAAGAATTTTGTAGGCCCGCAGCATCCTATCTTCCAAACGGAAAGCAGCCACCTCGTCGGCATATTCTGGGGTAGTTGCTGTTTTGGCATCTTCAACAAATTTCTGAAGCCCCGGCAGAAACTCCCGCTCCAGGATCGATTCCACTTCCTTGGCCGCAAAGGACCGAACCTCGGAACGCGCTCGCGGGCCCCGATCATCATGCATCAACAGCATGATGAGAGAATCGTTCATACGCAAAGCTGTCAAAACTCTTTCGATGTCAGCCTGCCTCACATTCAAATCAGCCGCCATCGTCCCCGGCAGAGAAGCGCCGCTTTGGTTGAGAATATAATTAATGATTCGGCGTCCGAGCTGACGATCGGGAGCCGGCAGCTGATTAGAGATTATGTAGATATCATCAAAAATGTCTCGGGTTGCCGGATCGTAAGTCGAGTCAACCTGAGTCTCCATCGCAAAATCAAAAGTATCCATCCGGTTTTTCGGACGTTTGCTCCTTCGAAATCTATTGTGCGCTTTTTTTGGTAGTGCCTCCGATTTGAAAAATCTCTCCTGCCGTTTTTTTGCGACAGCCTCCATTGCTAGCAATCGCTCTTGCTGTTTATCTACGACAGGCCCGATTAATCTTAGCTTGGTTCCGGCAGACAACCCTGTCCACAACTCTCTTTCAGGCTGCGTTTTAAGATCCGGCGCATAGCCAAAAGTCTTTTCCAAAAATCTTTTTGTTTTCACGCGCTTATCTATTTTTGTAAATGCCGGTGACCGAAGCCAGGTCCTAGCCTTAGGAAGAGCGAGGACGCTTCTAAGTCTCCGGTAAACTGCTATGGACAAAGCGACGTGCTGCACATCTTGTTTAAACGTTCTTTGACTTATTTGGAGTGGCAAGGCGCTGAAAATGTAACCAAGATGATCGGACGGAACAGGCAGTCCAAAATGCTGCAATGCGTCAACTATGGCTATCAACTTATCCTCGGGATTCAGCTGGGCAAAACGATCAGAATCAAGATAGCGCTGCATACGGACATCGTTTAAAGCCCGGCGAAAACTCCAGTAGGCTTCGTTAGTCATATAGACATTCTGTACTTCTTTGCGTTTAACCCGATCATTGAGATTTTTAGGCAGCGCGCTATGAATCTCTCTAAGTGTTGCGCGGAAAGCCATCGCCTTGCGCATTTTCGCCTCAATTTTTCCCAACTTGTCTTCTCTTGGTGAGTTGACAAATAAATCTGAAATCAAATACTCTTTCACTTCTTTTGTGTTAAATGCCGCTATAAACCGGACATACACATGAAACGACATAAGAATCGTACGAAATCGATAAGCCCTAAGTTCTGGCTGAGCAGCCATTTCCTGATTTAATTGTCTGATAAAAAGAGTTAGATCTTTGACCCCTGGCTGAATATTTCTTTGAACGAGGAATCGTATCATCGCAAGCGCAGAGGGCTCATCGCGTTGCAATACTTGGGACTTGAACTCCGGTGCTCGCACAAGCGCTTGGATCGCCCTTTGCATAATTTGAGAGTTTCCCATTTGAGTAAACCCGCGAAGCCATTCGTCCACGCGTGGCCCGAATATTTCTTCACGAATGCGTTTAAGTTCCCGGGCATAACGCAATGACGTTTCGCCGGTAATATCCAGGAGCGGCTTCGCGCGGACTTCAGAGCGGATTTTAATTGTTTTTAAGCGTGCAAGCTTAGCAGGTTTTGAAAGCATGTGAAGTGCCTGCAATCGCACAACGGCTTTAGAAGCTACCGGAGTCTCCACGAGTTGGGACGAAACAATGGATGCGTCAAGCTTATCCGGGTCCCAGTCCAAGGGTTGTTGCGGCGGGGCTTTTTCTTCAACAGGCTCCCACTGATCATAAGTGGCAATCCACGGGTCTCGAAGTTCAGGGTTGGCTTGAATGGCCCGTTCCATAATTTCATAATAAAGATCCATTTCTGCTGCCGGAATTCCGGCCCATTCCCCATTCACAAGTTTTTGACCTTGGGTATTGATGAGAATGCGCTGATACGTTTCTTGAAGCGGAATCACAAGGGCTTCGTCGATATCAATCTGGCTAAAGCCTTCACGCATTTCAACGCCGGTCAGCAGAAAGGGAAGTTCATCGGCCGCCATGAAATCAAACAGCCGCAATTGTACAAATCGGGCTTTGGCATCTTCCCAAAATTCCAGGATAGGCATCCTGATGTCTTCAGGCAGCCCGGAGGCTTTTTCAAGAGCAGCTTCGATATCGCCGGTGATTTTTTGATCTTCGTCCCGGTACGCCAATTGATTGACTGTGATCAGGCCGTCCTCATAAACTTTGGCAGTCAAGTTATTGGCCAGAGGGACGATTAAAACATCTTCGACCTGCCTTTCAAGCAGCCCGGCATGAGACGAACGCCGCTCTTTTTTGATCCGGGGCGTGGCTTCCGGCGCAATGCCAAACCTTGTGACCAAAGACCGTTTTAGGAATGCGTTTCTGAAAAAAGACAGGGGCGTTTCGAACCGGTTGGTCCCGTAAATGGTTATTTCATCGGCCAAACGCCGCTCTATTTCTTCGATCGATGCTTCGCTAAGGTCGATTTCCTGCCGGGTTAAACGCCGTGTTTCCGGAAAAAACCACTCGATCTTTCCATCTTTGGCCAGCACTAAGACGGGCTTATCCTGCAGCGGGACCCACAATTTGTCTTCTTTAAGTACGGGCAGATCCGCTAAAGAGCCATAGCCGAGATCAATCGCTTTAAGATTGAGTTCCACTGCCGGGTCCCACATCGCGGCAGCCTCAGGCCTCAAAGATTTTGCGGCTTGGATGGCTTCGTCGATTTCCTTCAGTTTGGCTAAACTTAATTGGGGATACTTTTCACTTTGGGGGGTCACGCCCAAAGCAACCCTTTCAATCGTGCGATCCGGCGCAATGACATAGCGGTAGCCGTCCGGCAGGGCAATCCGGACAATGCCCTTCCCTGCTTCAGGCAAGTAAAAGGGGTCCCGCTGCGTTTGCTGCATGATTTCCGCCCTTTTCTCAAGGGCCTTCTGCCACAGCGCGTAAACATCCGGGGCATTGACCTGAACGAATTGATCGAATTTTTGACGCAAAAATGAATATTCTGCATCCGTTGGAATTTGATCGGGGTAAACGGTGATCAGGCCGGTGGCCGGATTGGCCTCTAAATGACGCGGGCGCTTTGAGCCGGGATCTAAAAATGACCAGACGACCGTTCCTTCTCGAATTTTGGGCAACTGACGAAACTCTTCCGAACCAAGGTCTTTGACATATTGCCGGCGCTGCTTAATCTCTTTCCATAAAGACTCGATGTCCGGATAAAGTTCCAGCCAAAATTTTCCAGGCCCAGCGCTATTTCCTTTTTCAATCACTCGCTCAATCAATTCAAATGTCTTGGCATATTGAGCGTCTTGGACAGGATGAACTTCTTGGCCATTTAACTTAAAAACACCGTCTTTGGTAAAAGCGCCCAGCTGGATCGATTTTACTCCTGCCGTGTAATCGACTTCGATTGCGAGGTCGATCACAGAGGCATTGACGGAGGGCAAATATTCGGGATAAACACCGAAAGCTTCCAGTGCTTCTTGGCGCCGGCTTTGATTGAGTTGCCAAATTTCTGCCGTTTCGGGATGCTGCGCAAGAGAGTTTGCAGATCGATCCAACGCCTCAAGCAATGCGCTATCCCTTAATGGGCCATGCTCTCCGCGCCAAGAACCATCGGCATAAATACGAATTTCCCGGCTGCCGGAGTTAAGACGCAAAAACTGTCCTGCCCATACTTTCACCGTTGGCCGGTCCGGTGCAGGCAGTATAAACTCCTTCCCCCCTGTCCGCATCTCAGAACGAAGCTCCGAATGAGGCTTCGCTTTTTTGACAAAAGCATCCATCAACAAGGCGTCTTTGCCCCGGCGGCCATCCGCATCCGGCACGGAAGCCAGAAAATAGAATTGCGCATCGGAAAGTTGGTCGTAATTTTCTGAAAGCAAAAGCCCCCGGGCTTGCCCATTCGTATCAATCAGCGCCAGAACTTTCACTGAGAGGTCGGTCAATAACTCAAACCATGTTTCAACTTTTCGGTAATGATCAACCCAATCGGTAGGCACTACCCCCGCAGCATAAATGACTTCCAGCCGTTCCGCCAAAAACCACTGGTGTTTTTTTTGCAGACTCACGGCTGACACATCGATGACTTTTCCAACCCCGCTGCGCCGCATCAAGGCCGGCGCTGTTTTTAAAATTTTTCTTAGTTCTACAAGATCGGTGGAACGCTGGGGTGGCTTTCGTTGACGCGCCGGCGTTGTCTTATCCGCTTTGCCGCCGCTTTTGGGCGGGCGCACTTCGACCTGCTCTGACTGGCTGACTCGTCTTGTCTCGGAACGCGCTGGTCGGCTCGTACCCGACAAGACCGGACGACTCGTCTTGTCTCGGATCCCCCGTGCTATGCTTCCTCCCCATGGAGAGAAGCCGATGCTAACCCCGCTAAGAAGATTCGAACTCGGAAAAATGCTGTTTAACCTTGTGCCGGTCACTATCGCTGCCGGCATTGCCAGCAAATTATTTACAGACTTTCCCATGCCCGCTAGAATAGCTTTGGGTTTTGGCATTGTTGCCATTACGCTCGTTGGTGTTTTAACATTGCCCCAATCCATGGAGGGGCCAACCCCCAAACCGCCGGAGAAAAAATAATATGGAATTTGGCGTGATGTTAATTGCTGCGGTTCTATTGACGGTGATAGGCCTTTTTCTTTGGGATCATTACTTCGCTTCCCGCCAAGATAAGTCTCCGAGGAAATAATACCCGCCGCCCGGCGCATCTCTGACCTCGCCTTATCCTCCGCTGTATTCATCTCACCGCCCGCAGTTGATGGATTTCGATTTTGCAGCGGCTTGAACAGTGCTTGAATTTCGGGTTTTTGTACCCGCTCAAGCCAAAACCTCATAGAACTGAAAACGCCTTCATGATCCTTACCCAACTCTAACGATGTCATTTCCTGGTGAACAGCTGTCATGATCTCTGAAATTGCGCTGTCTGATAAATGCCCTATGGAAGACAAATGAATGATCCGGTCCACGAAACGTTCGATGGCTTGAAGTTTGGCCGCATTACGAGGTTCAGTCATGGCAATCATGTCTTCATGCACAAACAATTGAGACCTCATAAAAAAATAGGTTGGCAGGCCAATGGATCCATTTATCCCAGTTTCGCGCCATAAAGCATCCAGCCTATGTGCATTCTGCCCGAGCAGGTCGCCTACCACATAGGATTCGTCAGGTTCTTTAGGAAGCCAATATCGAGTTCGGGCATCGATCCAGCCCACAGCATTATGAATTCTTTCGGCATCCGTAATGCTCAAGGCGAGCGCATGAGATTGCGGCTTAGGAGACCTTGATGAATCCAGATAGGCGGATATCATGGAGGCCAGGGGCACATCGCTGGAAATATATTTCTTATATTTGAGCCAGTGAAGCACTTCATGCGCCACATCGCTAAAGGGCGGCTGATCACGGTAAAAGCTTACCGCGTCTCGTAAATGTCGACCACGAGCCGCGCGAGTGCGCACCCAATCCGTTGCAATAATCGCAGACATTAATAACAGCGCGCCTATGCTCGATATAATTCCGAAAGGAAAGGTCCCATAGATAACCCCGGCCAAGCCCATGTAATAAAAAACGGCGGTCCTTCCAGCGGATAATTTCCAATCTTTTTTACGGACATATCCTTTTAGAAATTGCAGACTTGCGCCAGCCGGCGAAACAAAGTCAACAACACTTTGCAAAAATAGGACCTGCCACGCATACCAGAGCCATTTGAACGGCTCTTGCGGAACTACAAAAACTTTTAACCGACCGGCCTCTTTTTGGGCCATAGCCGCTTTTCTCTCGTCGTTCGCAAACAATGCGGCCATTTGAGCGGCGTAAAGCCGTACACGCTGCTTGAATGGATGACCTTCGGTGGCATTCCACATGACCTCAAAAATATTGTTTCCTCTTTCCATGCGCATCTCAGAACGCACCGCTTCAAAAAACTTATCAAGATTCAAGTGATTCAGGTACAACAGAAACGTTCTCAATTGATGTTCCATGCGAATCGCGCCGACAGGCTCTGCTGGATCATTCCTTCGCAGGCGGTCCCACTCTTCAAAAAGACGCTGCGCCGGCGTTTGAACTTTGGGCTTGGCCGGGTCGTATCCCTTATCAATCAAACGAACCTGGGTCACGCCCTGTTCTTTCAGCCATTGCAAAAGACCGCGTATCATTTCCTTGTGGTCAATCCCAGGATAACCGCTGCTGGCTAATAATTGAATATGCGCGGGTTCAGCCGAATTCTGAACAAAGGTGACATACGTTCCGATGGGTTTGCCCGCACCTGGTTTTAAAACACGGTCTCCGGCCGCGTCTAAAAATCTCAAAGTTATTGCCCGCTTGCTTTGCCGGTAAAGCTCAAGCCGGTCAGTCAGCACATCGCCCGCCAGCCAATCGGCCTTCCAAGCATTCAGTGCGGCCTGCGGCCCGTCACGCATAATTTTTTCTAGCGGGCTCTGTACGTTTGTCGGTGCCCGCATTTCGGAACGACGAAATGCTTCAAATCCCGAGGCAGGCGAGAAAAGTAGTATTTGATAAAAAATAAAATAATTATTGATTTTATGTGAATTATCGAGTAGCCTATCTCCCATGAAAGAGGCCAGTTTTTTCAATTCCGCACGTAGAGATTTTATCCAAAGACTCATGCTCAATTTTTGCTCAATTACGCTCGCGGCGGCATATGCGAACAAATTTTTTGTGTCATTTGCCCCGCCTGTTATAATTTTGCTATATGCAGGTGCGTTTCTGGCGGTAATCATTGGTCTATGGATCAAAAAGGAGTGAACCCATGCTGGCATCCATGCTTCCTTTTGCGATAATGGGGACCACATTTCTGCTAGTGCTCGGCTTAGTGATCTACGATCATTTTGAGCGGAAACACCCGAAGCATCCCCGTTCACATTAATACGCTTTTGAGTTCCTTTCTGACGCATTTCGGATCTAGCTTCACCCGCTTTCTCTTGCCGCTCCTCTGCAGAAACACCTTGAGGCTGCCGCTTCAGAGGTTCAAACAGGGCTTGGATTTCGGGTTTTTGCAGGCGTTCAATCCAGACTCTCAATAAATCGAGCAGATACCGGCGAACTTCTAGAGAAACAACCGTCTGATGTTCGTCCAGCCAGTGAGAAAAATTAACAATATCTGCTGCATTAACCCAACCCAAACCAGTCACGTTGGGGAATGCACCTAAAACTGTAGAAACCTCTTCAATCCATTGCAGCATGAGTGAATGAGAGGGTTCTTCCACTTGCAAAATATCGCGCCTTTCAAATACCTGCATTCTCAAAAAAATCCATGTGGGCACAAAAATAAAACCACTCACCGTAAAACGGCGCATTGCCGCTTCCTCAACCTGCAGCGCTAAACCAAGCATATGCCCCATCAAGCGGCTGGCATCGGCCTCCACCTCTACGGTCTCTCCACCGCGAATTTTTTTTTCCACCCTCTCTATCGCATGCCCGCGTTGGTCCATTTCTATTTCTGCTAATTTTGAAAACCTTTTATTTAGCTTCGGGCCCGATAAATAAGCTGTGATAGAATTAACCACAGGGAAATCGGAGCGGATGTAGTTTTGCGCATACAACCAGTGAACGATCTCATGTGTAATGGTCGACAGAGGGGGATTCTGGTTCCAAAAAAGAATTCCGTTTTTGACATGATATCCCAAAAAATTTTTTTGTTGCATGCGACGCCAGGTTTTCCATGCGCCTCGGATCTCCAATAAACCCTGCCAAACCGCTCTAAAAAAAATCATTGCCGGCATCACAACAATAACTGTGCTTAAAAAAGAAAATTTTTCAGCGGTTGATTTGAGGCTGGCTCTTTCCTCTAAAAAAGATCGGTAAAGATCGCTAAAAAAACGACGAAGCAGTTCTGGAGAATCCAAGAAGAAGGCTCTCAAGAGGGTGGAAAGCATATGCATCAGAAATCCTTTTGCATCGGCAGGCATTATAAAAACCCGCAAATCCCTAGCATCTTTTTTGATGCTTGCAAGCTGCGCCTCATCCCGAGCAAAAAGCTCGGCCATTTTGACGGCATACAACCGCACACGATGCTTGAACGGATGCCCCTCGGTGGCATTCCACATGACCTCAAAAACATTTCTCCCTTTCCCCTCTTCCTCCCCCCGCACCTCAGACCGCGCCAAGCCTTGAAAATACTGCACCAGTGCTGAAAAGGCCCTGTCATTCTGCATGCCTTCCACGTTGTTCAATACGGGATTGGGCTGGAACTGTGCGAGGTCACTCACAGCTTGCGCGGCAAGGGTACGCAGGCGGGGTGTTGATTTTTTATTTTTAAATTCTTCGAGCAGTGCGCCCGCGATGGCCGGATGACTTTCGGCAGAGAACCGGCGCAGCATCATCATGGTCCCATAATTTTGGCGGGCTTCCCGAGCGGCTTTCCTGCGAAGCTTGTTATCCTGAACTAAGTTCATCCGTTCCAGCCAACCGGCTTCGGGAAACTCTTGCTGCGCAAGTAAGCTCAGTTCGACAATAGCCGGGCTTATGTCTTTGAAAAGCTGAGCGTCGCTGGCGACGCGGCGGAATAAGCGGCCGGCAGCGCCTTGATACTGCGGCTCGTTTTCCATCATCCAGCCGGCCATTCTTTCCAGCAGACGGCTCCGGGTTTCAAGCCGGCCTTGGCTCAAAATACCGAGTAGGACTTCATCCAGCACAGCCGTGACTTCTTGTACAGACCGGTAGGTAAAGTAGTATTTGAAAAGTTCTTCGGCGCCATCCGGCGACAGCGCGCGGTAATCGGCATCCGTAAGTGTCTTGGGCCCGGTCTGCGCCATGTCGGCTGCCGGAATTCCCGCAGGATGATGCGCATAGCGTTGAGCGGCTCTGGGCTCGTAGGTTAGGAGATCGAAATCATAATAGACGATAAAAACAAAATCTTCGGGCCGGCCGGTGTCAGAACTGACAATACTGCGTCTAGCCAAAGCCAGATTGGCCAACTTGTAATCATTCTCAAAAATGCCGCGGCTCATGGCCGCTAAACGGTGGTCTGCCGCCGCATTAAACAGTTTCAAAACCAGCGAAAGATTTTTTTTCTCCATATTTTTAAAAACAATGTGATTGAGATTGGGCTCCAGCACTTCCTGCTCGATAAGCCGGTCCTGCAAGCCGGCGTCTTCCATGAAACGGGTATCGGCGATCAGGTATTTTAAAAGTTCATCCTTATTGTAGTGCTCACGTATCAAATTTTTGAGCGGCACATCCATGGGATCTGCACCGGCCTGTCTGCCGTATTTCAAAATTCGGTTTTGCGGAGTTTGGAATGCATAGTTATTACCGCCCTTCCCGCGCCACTGAAGTTCTAGACCCTGCGTTGCGTAGCCAGCTCTGGTCAAATCTCGCACAAAGCTTTCGGCTGTTGCGGCAGGAAAATCCGCTGCGCCATGGATGCTGACGCCGCCAATCTCCATCACCGGCGCCGGATTCAGCCGTATTTCCGAACGTCCGGTTCGGAAATTGCTCGCGCCTGACACTTTTTTCATACCGAGAATGCTTGCGGGAAGCATGCTGCTTTCAGCAAACTGGCTGCCGACCGCAGGAACTTGCACGGTATTCGCCTTTAACAATTGAAAAATATTTTCTTCCGTGAGTTGTTTTGTACTGTCCAAATGCTTGAGGCCATCGATAAAACGCGTGAGGCGGTCCAGCAAAGACCCTGACGTAACCCAGGGACTGTCCCCGCTTCCTCCAGGGACTGTCCCTTTGATCCCGGAACCTGCCCTTACGGCAGCAACTTCATCCAGAAACCGCGTGTAGTTTCCAGCTTCTGCAAGCCGCCCCTCATCGGCCAGGCCGCGTATGATTTCATCGCGCCAAAATTTTAAAAGCCGGATGTTTTGCTTTGCTTTCTGCTTTCCTTCCACCTTCCACCTTCTACCTTCTACCTTGAACAACTCATCCCTCACTACACGAAAAAAAGCATCGCGCAGGTTAACCCTGCCGTTTTCAATACGGAAATAATTTTGCCATGAGACATGGCCTCGCATCTGCTCCCGATAGACGCTTGCTTCGGGCAGCGATTCCATTTTGGGTGTGATCAAAAGATAGCGGATGTTTTCTTCGCGCAAATGCCGGGCCATGGCATGGCTATGGAAACCGCCGGCGACGAAAATCGTGGCGCGTGATTTTGGGGAGACAAAAGTTTTGTTTAAATTCTCTAGAAACGCCTGCTCGCGTTTTTCTGCGTTTTCGTAGAAGGCAATAGGATATTTAAGATTGTCGGAGGAAATCCCGGTCGTGAAGGCGGGTTTGGAACCCGCCACTACACGGCCCCAGCTTCGAGATTGCTTCGCTTCGCTCGCAATGACAAAATGAGAGTAGCTTTTTATCTCTTCCCACTCCTCCCGGGTCAACTCAAGCTTCGCTAACTTTTCTCGCAGCATCAGGTTGCGAGATCGCCGGTCCAGCGCGCGCTGCTGCGGCGTTGTCATGAGCGCATTTTTGGCTTCCTGAAAGTAGCCCTGGATATCTTCATAAATTTTGGCGCTTCGAATTTGCCGCAGCTTTTTCTCTATTCGCATCGGGCGCAAAAGTTCGGGAGCAAAGACAATGCGGGTTTTTTCTTGAGCGGCTGTTTGCTGAAGGGTAAGCGCAAAAGCCGCTGCCGGCAGTTTCCCAGTTTCAAATGCTTGGAATTGCTGATTGAAGATAACGGGCATCGATTTGCCCGCGGCTATCAAGGTTTTACGGAACTCCTGAACCGCTAGGCGCACATCCTGATCGAGTTCTTCTTGCGTGGTTTCTGCGGCCGTAATCTGCCGGACCAGCGCTTCAAGCGGCGATCCTTCCGGCGTGGGGCGAATGGCCGCTGCGGCTTTTAGCGTCTCCGCTAAATATTCCGCTTTCCCCTCATTTTTTTCGAGAAGCCTGTCGAAAGCCAAAAGCGCCGGCGGATAGATTTTTTCTTTTTTGCGCGCTAAGGTTTTTCGTTCTGCCTGAAACACCGTCAGAAGAGCGGGTTCTTTTTCCAAAGCTTTCTGGTAAAGAGCGACCCCTTTTTCATAAAGCGGCCAGTCTTCCACGCCGCGGTAGTCAACACCGCCCGCGTCAAAAAGAGCCGAAGCGGAGACACCTGAAAGTTCCGCCCGGTCGTGATACCTGCGCATCGTTTTTTTCAAAAGAGCTTGATCAGGGAATTTCCGGAAAAGGAAGGTGTCGAGCGGGCCCGAAGCCCCTTCCAAAGCGACAGAGTCAGCGCCGTATTCTTTTTGGAAAAAGGCAATGAGTTTGTGGATATTCTTCTGCGCATCCGGCACAGCATGGGCGTCCTGAATCAGAATAACCGTACGGTCCCCGCCCGTTAAAAAAGCCTCTTCAAGGGTTCCCAGCGTTTCGGGAATTTCAAGCTGCGCTAAATCGGCTGGAAAACCCGGAGCCGTATCTAAAATAGGCGGCTGTGCGCAGACCGCAGGCGCTGTCCAGCCAGTCACAAGCATGGCCAGAACACAGATTACGGCTGTCATTTTTTTACACAGCTTCATTAGATACACACTTCTCTCCCGGCTTTTAAAAAGCCCTCGGCCCGAGAAACTCTTGCTCGGGCACTGCGCTTCACAGACCAAGGAAGTCTGTGTAAGCGCTAGCCTTGGACTAAATTGGGTTTCCAATAAAAGATAACACCAGAAAAGCAACTCTACAAATTTTGACGATCAATTTAAATCAAAATTAATCTCTTAAGATCTTTTTTTATAGGAGCCCCTGGCTTTTGAAGCCGAGGTCATCCTCGAATGCTCCTGCCAGTAAGCAAATCAAGGGTCAGCTTCCCTGCTGGGTCCCTGTAGTGGCAATTCATGAATTGCCACTACAGGGATAAAGCGTTCGGTGTCGGGCCTAGGCCCGCACCGAGAAGTATATGTTCTAGCGAAGGTTGAGAAAATCGCGGAGCGACTTGAGTTGGTAGTAGGGGTTCTGGCGTTTTTCGTCGCCGATGGTTGAGACCGTGCGGCCTTCTTCGTAATTGTGGCCGGGAAACAAAATCGTGTTTTCATCCAATTTGCCGAGCAGCTGCAGGCTGTGGTAGAGCTCTTCAGCATTGCCGCCGGGCAGGTCGCAGCGGCCGCAGGCATTGATGAAAAGCGTATCGCCGGAAACCAGATTACCATTGATTAGAAAACATTGTGAGCCCGGGGTGTGGCCGGGCGTGTGAATAAACGTGATTTCAATGCCGCCGATTTTGAGTTTGGAGCCCGAGTCTACTTTTTTGACCTCTTTTTGTATTTCCTTGAGATAAGGCGCATCGGCTTTGTGAATATATACCGGGACATTCGCTTGCGTGAGTAAATCACCTATGCCGTTGGTGTGGTCATAATGGTAATGCGTGGCCAAACCGGCGGTTACTTTCATATCATCCTCCGCCGCGATGCGCAGGATGCGGTCCACTTCCCAAGCCGGATCAACCATAACGCATTCGCGCGTCTGGCGGTCGCCGACCAAATAAATAAAATTGGCCATGGGCCCGGCTTCGATTTGTTTTATATACAGTCGTGATGTTTCTGTCATAACTACGCTTAACCCTCACCCCGGCCCTCTCCCTGAAAATAGGGAGAGGGAGATGGGCGGCTCATTCCCTTGCTCGAAAAATTGTCCAATTCCCTCTCCCCTGTGGGGAGAGGGCTAGGGTGAGGGGCTGCTTTTAAGTTCAGTTGTATTTTTTCTAAAACAGAATCCAAACTGCCTAACACGTCGTGATTCCAAAAACGCAGCACACGATAGCCTCGCATCTCGAGATATTCGGTTCTCTTTTGATCCAGTAACTTATTTTCAGAATGTTGTCCGCCATCGATCTCTAAAATTAATTTTTGATCGGGGCAGCAAAAATCCGCGATAAACTTACCCACGTCATGCTGGCGGCGGAATTTTAATCCTAAAAAAAGACGGTTGCGCAAGCGGCTCCAGAGCAATTTTTCAGCATCGGTTTGAGTTTTGCGAAGTTGACGACGGAATGTTATGGCCCCACCCTCACCCCGGCCCTCTCCCCGGCCCTCTCCCTGGAAGGGAGAGGGAGATGGGCGCATCCCCTTCTGCGGACAACTGGTTAATGCCCTCTCCCCTGTGGGAGAGGGCGTGAATGACGCATCACCATCAGTGATGCGCATGATCGTCTCTGTCTCCGCACAGAGGCTAGGGTGAGGGGTTGTTTTTAAACTCGAGGGAGAATTCTTAAGCAGTGGCGGTTTCATCGGTGCCGGTTTTTTCTTGGGGAGAGGCATTTTCTTTGCGTTCATAAAAAACAACGTCGATTTTGGGGTCTTTTTCGCGCAGGCCCTGCACCTCGACTTCTTCAAACCAGTCCGGCACCTCCGGATAAAAGGCGTCACCTTCGTAGTCGGCATCAATGCGCGTTAGGTAAATTCCGTCGACATAGCGGAGGGTGTCTTTGTAGATCTCGGCCCCGCCGATGATATAGGCATTGGGGGTGCGGACTGCGCCAATGGCATTACCAATCGAATTAAAAATTTCCACGGAAGCCTCTGTCATCCTGAGCGAAGCGAAGGATCTCGGATCTGGGATTCTTCGCAGCTCTGCGCTTTGTGCAGACAGTTCAGAATGACAGGACTGCCGGCTCAGTACAAAATTCGCACGCCCAGGAAGCGGTTTGCCGATGCTTTCAAAGGTCTTGCGGCCCATGATGACGGTACTGCCCAAGGTCAACTTTTTGAAATACTTCAGGTCTTCAGAAAAATGCCAGGGCAGTTTGTTGTCTTTGCCGATGACGCGGTTTCGGGCAGTAGCGACGACATGATAGATTTTTGGCATAATATTTTTTACCATTCCCCGTAAACACGGAGCAGAATACTCTGTAGGTGCCTTCTCCTCCCCCGTGTTCTCCGGGGGAGGAATATAGGGAAGAAACTTTATATGGCGACAGGAGCTTTGATGGAGGGATGCGGGTCGTAGCCTTCCACCGTGAAATCGGAATATTGAAAAGCAAACAAATCTTTGATGGCTGGATTGAGTTTCATGACCGGCAGCGGCTGCGGCTCGCGCAAAAGCTGCAGTCTCACCTGTTCCAGATGATTTTTGTAAATGTGCAGGTCGCCGAACGTATGCACGAAGTCGCCGGGCAGCAAGTTTGTGACTTGCGCCACCATCAGGGTCAGCAGCGCGTAAGATGCGATATTAAACGGCACGCCCAGAAAAGCATCGGCGCTGCGCTGATAGAGTTGGCAGGAAAGTTTTCCGTCCAACACGTAAAACTGAAAAAAACTATGGCAGGGCGGCAAAGCCATTTTTTCAATCTCGCCTACATTCCAGGCGCTGACGATAATGCGGCGGCTGTCGGGATTGGTACGAATCATGTTCAGCGCCTCCGAAATTTGATCGACGTGCCGGCCATCCGGCGCGGCCCAATCACGCCATTGTTTGCCGTAGACCGGGCCCAACTCCCCTTTGGCATCGGCCCATTCATCCCAAATAGAAACGCCGTTTTCACGTAAATAAGCAATATTGGTCGAGCCTTTTAAAAACCAAAGCAGTTCGTGAATCACCGCTTTCAAATAAATTTTCTTGGTGGTCACTAACGGGAAGCCCTCGGCCAAATTAAAGCGCATTTGATAGCCAAAGGTGCTGAAAGTGCCTGTGCCCGTGCGGTCGGATTTTTCGTGGCCGTTGGCGAGAATGTGTTGTAAGAGATTGAGATAATTTTTCATATAAGACTATGTGACCCTCCCCCCACCTTAATCCTCCCCCGAAGAGCACGGGGGAGGAAATAGGAGAGCCTCTTTTATTTCTCCCCCCGTGCTTTTCGGGGGGAGATTAAGAGGCGAGGATGATTCACGGCCAACAGCTGTGCATACATCCCAGTCTCTGTCTCCGCACAGAGGGGGGGGGAAACTACTCGCACACGTCGTTAAAATCAAGGCCACGATCGTCTATTGTGCCTCAGGCAAGGCGGGCTGTGAAGCTTTTGTTTCTGCAGGCTTTAAGGACTCAAAAAGCGCCTCATAATCGACTGCGCTCACGGTAAAAAGCAGAGGTTTACCCCGGACAGAAGCGGCATAGCGCGCGCCCAAGGAGCCGTCTTTTTCAAGCTGCTCGCCAAAATCCAGGATCATTTTCTGGCCGCCTTTGAGTTCGAGTGTGACCTGATCCAAGCCGGGTGAGCGCGCACGCTTTTTTTCATCCGCGCTCAGAAGCAAGCCCGGAATTTCTAACTGCGTCAGGGTCCGGATGACGGCTTCAAAGCTTTCGCCGTCTGCGGCGCTCAGGCGTTTTTCCTTGCCCTGCTTGCTCAAAATTACGGCTTCTACAGAACCAGCCGCCACACCCGGCAAGCCCGCTTTGAAAAACCGGCTGTCGTCGGCAGAAAGTTCGTTCACTGAAAAACGGCTGATCTCATAGGCAGTCTCTGCGTTAGATGCAGAGAGGTCACCTTCCACGCGCAAGGCGCGGGTGGTCTTGTCCGCATTTTCCTGCCCCACCGTGAGCACGCGATCACCTTCAGCCGTTTGAATTTTGATCTGCAAAGCCGGTAAATCAAAGCCGTAACTGGCGGCAGGATCCGTGACACCGCTGGCACGCAAACTCGTCAGGGCTCGTAAAAAAGTATCGGCTTTATCAGAATCCAGCGAAAAGCCTTCGTAAGGGGCTCCAAAAGCCCACGGGGTTTTTTCACCGGGCGCGTGCTTCAACTGCACTGCAGTAACAGGGTTCTTACCGTCGAACCGGAGCACTTCAATGGTTTTCACATCGGCAGGTCTGACCTTGACGGGTTCCAGATCGGCCCAAAGACGCGGCTGAATGGGCTCCTGAGCGGCATCGCCATAAATACCCAGCAGGCGAAAAAGATCAAAATCAGAAAGAAAGACGGTGTTTGAACCCGCCCGGCGGAGAAAAACGGAACCGTTCGCCGCACGCTTGGTGCCGGCACGCAAATCAAGCAGGCCGGCGCCGCTCTCATCCTGCAGTTGAATGGCGAGAGCGCTGTCTTCTGTAATGCCAAAATCAGCCAGCAGCGCAGCATCATCAGCACGCACTTCGCCGCGCGCCCGGGCCAGCCCGCCCAAAAAATCTGCAATTTTTTCAGGAGCCGCTTTGGCATTCCAAAGCTGGGGCAAAATCCAAATGCCCTGCTGTTTCAGCGCCATCAGTTCTTCTTTGCCGGCGCGCGAGATGATAATTTTAGCCGCGCGCGCTTGGTCAAAAGAAAAGTCCAGCGTCTGGGTATCTTCCGCCACAAGGCCGCGCGGGGTCTGCAGACTGCGCAGGAAAATGCCCGCGGCAAGGATTCCAAAAATGGCGAGAAGAATGTAGATTTGTTTTTTAGTCATATTGAAAGCACTGAGCACCTAGCAGCACAGGCTGAAAAACATTGTGATAATCTTGGTTTAAAAATATGTATAAAAACGATGATTCCGCGCCAAATATTTACTCGGTGCTTGGTGCTTAGTGCTCGGTGCTTAAATATCTCAGATAATTCTCTTTGATCCGCCGCTGCCAAAAAAGACGCAGGACGCCGGCCAAAACAATCAGGCCCGGCACCAGCAGGGTCACAAAGACACGCCAAAAAAGTTTTGTGCCTGTGGAAACGCGGCCGATAGACCGGTCGCTGACGCGTTTGGAGCGGATTTTCACCAGGTCTTCACCCAGCGTCAACGCATCGACGGCATTCAGAAAAAAGTTCAAATGCCCGCCGCCCTGGGCCAGCTGCTTTTGAAACATCATGGTCCCGCCGGTGAGAATCAATTGCCCCGGTGCGGGTTCGACGGCTGGCGGATTTTCGGCCTCGGGTGCTTTTTCACCGGGCCTGGGTTCGCCCCAAGCCGGCGCTTCTTGACCGGCATAGACATCTTTAAAATTTCCCCTCACCAAAACAGACAACGAAAACGGCCCACGCGCCGCGGGTTCCGCATCCAAGATATCCTCTGCACGCCTAGGGCCAGGCTTGAAAGGAATTTGCCAGCTGTGCGGCCCAGACTCCAAAAGCGTTGCCACTTTAAGGCCTTCAGAGGCCGTCTTCTTTTCATCCACTTTTAGCGCCGAACCCCACAGATAAAAAAGCGAGGAAAGACGGGAAGTGATCGAAACTTCCGGATTCATACCGGACGGCGGAATCACGACCTGTATGGGCAGCTTAACGGGTACGGGAATGTCAAAGGGCCCAAGCCGGGCCGCGCCGGAAATACTAATGGCCTCATGTTGTTCATCCATCAGAATGTCCGGACTGACTTCAAGGCCCCACCCTTTTAGCAGCGGGTTGATGCCGGGAGATTTCTCCGCCGGAAAAAGCGTCAGCGCACTGCCCTGCGGACGGTATTCAAATTCGTAATTTTGCACGGCTAAAAACAAAGACCCGCCGCCCGCCAGAAACCGGCTGAGTTCATAGCGCTGACGATCAGAAAGCCCGGACGGTTCAATGACCGCCAATGTTTTGACGCCTTCCGGAATGGGTTCTTGTTCACTGAGGCGGATGCGCGTCACATCATAGCCTTCGTATTTCAAAATCATGGGCAGGAGTTCGTATTTGTCCTCACGGTAACCTTCGGAAGCGCCGCCGGTCAACTGAGCCATGAGCATCTGCATCTGCGGATCGAGACTGCGTTCTTCATAGGGCGCAACAATCGCGACTTTGGGGGTGCTTTCAAGCGTGAGGCGATAAATCTTTGAAATGAGCAGGTATTCCAGCTCGTCTAAATTCTCCGGCATGATGCGCGGCAGGACTTCTTCGGATTTTTCTTTATAGGCAATGCTGATCGAGGAATAAATCAACTTTACGCCGACCTCATCCGCCTCGATGGACTGTACCTGAAAGGGCTCGATGCCTTTTTGAGTCAGTTCATTTTCACGGGATTTGCCCGCTTGCGCCTCGTCCTGCAGGGCATTGACAGCGTCGCGGTGCAAAATTTTGTATTGGAATTTCCCGCCCGCCGAGAGACGGAATTCTTCGAGTTTGCCCGCGACGTCCGCTTCAAGCGTTTTCATGCCGGCCGGCATTTTTTCGGCGGAAGAAACGTAGAATTTCACCGTCACCGGCGATTTGAGGCTGCGCAGAATTTGCTTGCTGGTCTCTGAGACGGTGTAAATGCGGCCTTCGGTCAGATCAAACCGTCCAAAATTAAAACCACCCAAAAACCAGTTGCCCGCAACAAAAATAGCAGCTGAAATCAACACCGCGCCCGTAAAAAGCGAGCCGGCTTTAGGCCGCATGCGGCCTTCAAGCCAAAAGCCGTTGAGCCACAGGAGCAGCGCGGTTCCAAGCGCAAAATATAAAACATCGCGTGTATCGATCACGCCTTTAGCAAAAGCGTCGAAATGGCGCGCCGCGCCCGCAAACTGCCGCACAAGCGTGCCCAGCCCCGGCACCCAGCCGTCGATTGAGGCCGAAACAAATTCCGTTCCCGCAAAATACAGGGAAAAACAAATCAGCATGCCCAGGATAAACGCCGTAATCTGATCGCGTAAAAAACCGGAGACAAAAAGGCCCGCGGCCAGAAAAAAAGCGCCGATGAGAATCGCGCCGAAATAGCCCCCCATGATGGCGCCAAAATCTGGACGGCCCAGTGCGGCCAGCATGATGGGCAGGGTCAGCGTGCCGGCAAGCGCTACGAGATAAAAACCCAGCGCCGCGATAAATTTCCCCAAAACGAGTTCATGCGCGCGCATGGGAAAAGTCAGCAGCATTTCCAGCGTATTGCCGCGGCGCTCCTCCGCCCAAAGGCGCATGGCAATTGCCGGAATAAAAATAGCCAGCAGAAACGGCAGGAGCGTAAAAAACGGACGCATATCGGCGCGGCCGGCAAGGAAAAACTGCGTCATGTAAAGCCCGCCGTTTAGAAGCACAAAGACGGTGGCAAAAATATACGCAATCGCAGAATTAAAATACGCCGCAGTTTCGCGGCGGGCGATGGTGAGAATGTTATTCATAATGTTTTTTAGCAATGAGCCATGAGCAACGAGTGATGCGCAAAAGCATCCAAAAACTCTTACAGGTAATGCCGTGTGCGAGTTTGTGCTGCTTCCCCCACCTTAATCCTCCCCCGGAGAACACGGGAGAGGAAATAGTAGCGCCTCTTTTATTTCTCCCCTCGTGCTTTTCGGGGGGAGATTAAGAGGGGGGAAACCCCGCACACGGTGTTACAGGTAATCTCTTCTAAAAATTTTGTCATCCTGAATGCGGTGATAGCAAAGTAGTATTTTATCTCATTGCTCATGGCTCATGGCTCGTTGCTGTTAGCAAGGCGATAAAAATATCTTCCAAACTCAACGGCCCGGCCTTACCCGCTTTCGGACGCGCATGCGCCTCAAGCTCCGCCTGCGTTCCCTGCGCCACGACGCCGCCGTCATGAATAATCACGATGCGATCAGCCATGGCTTCGACTTCTTGCAAAATGTGCGTAGAAAAAATAATGGTTTTTTCGCGGGCAAGTTCTTTGATCAGTTTGCGGATGCCTAAAATCTGCAGCGGGTCAAGGCCTGAAGTCGGTTCATCCAAAATCAAAACTTTGGGATCGTGAATCAGCGCTTGAGCCAGGCCGGCGCGCTGGCGATAACCTTTGGACAATTCCGCAATCGCATGTTTCCAGACGGGCTTAAGATCACAGGCCTCCTGCACCCAACTGACGCGCCGGTTCAAGTTCGCGCCCCCCAAACCACGCGCCGTACCTACAAAACGCAGGTAATCTTCAACGCGCATGTCTGGATAGAGCGGTGCCGTTTCCGGCAAATAGCCTGTGCGGCGGCGCACTTCCAGCGGGTTTTCGAGAATATCCAAGCCGTCGATCAAGGCCGTGCCAGCCGTGGGATAAAGGTAGGTGGTCAGAATACGCATGGCCGTGGTTTTACCGGCTCCGTTGGGACCGAGCAGGCCAAGAATCTCGCCGCTTTGGACCTGAAACGAAATGCCTTTCAGGGCTTCAAACGGGCCGTAACGCATGCGTAAGGAACGGACGTCAATCATAAAAAAGCAATGAGTGCTGAGCAATTAGCCATGAGTAAAAAGCTGACTCGTTGCTCATGGCTCGTTGCTACTCTTACTGTCTTCGGTTTCCAAAAATGCGCAAAACAAAAAGAAACATATTGATGAAATCAAGGTACAACATCAACGCGCCGATGATGGCGTGCTGTTCGCTCGTCGCGCCGCGTTCCTGCAGCATTTTGAGTTTCTGCGTATCAAAAGCCGTCAGACCCATAAAAAGCGCCAGGCCAAAATAGGAAATCATCCAATACAGCAAGGGCGATTTCATAAACCAGTTCACGAGACTCGCGATCAGGATGCCGATCAGTCCCATGAAGAGAAAACCACGCATCGACGAAAGATCGGTCTTGGTGGTGTAGCCGTAAATGCTGACGGACGCAAAGGTCGCGGCCGTGATAAAAAACGTCATCGCAATGGATGCGCCCGTGTACACCAGAAAAATATACGACAGGGTCAGGCCATTGAGTCCGGAGTAAACCAGGAATCCGGTAATCGCGGCCTGCGGCGAAATGCGCAGGGCCTGCGACGACAACCAGAAAACCAAACCCAGTTCAACCAGCATGAGCACCAAAAATCCGCCGCCGCCGAGTGAGCGCATCAGGCCCAGATTGCCCGAAATCATATAAGCAATCGCGCCGGTCAATGCCAGGCCGATCGACATCCACTGATAGACGCGCTGCAAAAAAGTCTGCTGCGCTTTTTCAAACGAAAACGCTTGTTCATTCGGATTTGCCATTACATCCTCCTGTATTTAAAAAATCGTGAGTTGGTACTTTTCCCTCTCCCCTTGGGGGAGAAGGACTGTCGAGAAAATTAAAGAATTCGTTCCAAATCTGCAAGCCTCGGCAGTTTCCGGTCTTTCTCCGCCACCCCATAAGGCACATCGAGAACAGGCCAGGCAATGCCGAGCGCGGGATCATTCCACAAAATGCCGCCGTCATGCTCACGCGAATAGACATTCGTCACTTTGTAGAGCACTTCGGAGTCATCTAAAGAACAGTAACCGTGGGCAAAGCCTTCAGGCACGTAAAGCATGTGCCGGTTCTCCGCACTGAGCGTTACGCCCACATGCTTTCCATAATAGGCCGAGCCGCGCCGCAAGTCCACTACCACATCAAAGACCGAGCCGCGTATGGCCCGCACTAATTTAGCCTGGGTATAAGGCGGTCTCTGAAAGTGCAAAGCGCGCACCACGCCCCGGCCGGAGCGCACGTGATTGTCCTGCACAAAATCCGCCGCAATTCCATGCCGTGCAAAGAGTGGCCGTTGATAGCTTTCGTAAAAAAAACCCCGGTTATCCGAATGAACTTTGGGTTCAATCAAAATAACTTCAGGAATTGCGGTCGGAATAAAATTCATCATGTTTATTGTATCAAAGAGCAGTGACGGAAAAAAGAGGGCATGCCGTCTTTCAAAAGGGAAAAGGTATTATGAAAAACACGTATTATGAGCATACATCCGTCAAAATGAGAAGACGGTGAAAAATAAATTAAATTTTTGTAATGATACAGAGAAGCGGTCCAAACGGCGCGGTTAAGCAGTTGTCGATTTAGGGACAGGTCCGCCGTAACTAGTTCAAAAATAATGTAGTTAGGTGGACCTGTCCCTAAAAAAAGTTAATTTTTGATATATAAAGGAGGTTAAAGCTTCATTGAAAATTAATTATTTCTGCCAAAAACTGATTGCATGGTACTATTTATCATGTTTATAAATCTATTTTTAAACATCTCCCCTAACACTCAGCGCTTCATATGCAGAATTATTGCGAGCTGCACTTGCGCACTTTTCGCAGCCCAAACATGCTTGGCGCAAGTAGTCCCTCCGAGTTATGCGTACACAGCAGCTGCCCAGCCTGGCAGCCGGGAGATTTCCCCTTCTTTAAATCCAAACATTTTCTTGCCGCCCTCAGAGATAGCAGAAGCAACCGCATTCTATCTGCCCCAGGACGGGTTGTTCAAGCGCACACCTCTGATCATCGTGCAGGACGCGCACGCCAACGATCAGGCGCAAATCCAAACCGTCCGCCTCTTAGAATACCTTCAGGCGGGCAGCGCCCAAAATATGATTCTTTTGCCGGAAGCGGCTCCATCCCATATTTTCCCGGCGTTGTTTGCTGTTTTTAAAAATAACGCGTCGAACCAAAAAGCGATGGACCGGTTGATGCACAAGGGGCTTTTTTCCGGCTGGGAAAAATTCACCGTCGATACGTTCACCCACAGCAAAAATTCCGTTTCAGTACAGCCCGTCGAAGATTTGGAGCTCTATGCGCAAGACTGGCAATGGTTCCGGCGAGCGCGTCAAAACCGGAAAGTTTGCGCGGATTTTTTTGACGCACTTCAAAAAAATCTGAAAGTCGCAAGAGCCGGCCGTCTTGCTCCTCAAACCGCGGCTTTGCTGGACCTTTGGTTTCAAAAGGAAAAAAATGCCGGCGCTTTACCGGCTTACTTACCCCTGCTCATACAATCAGCCGCTGAAGCCGCAGGCATCGATCTTCGAAGTTATGAGCACCAGCTTGAGTACCCCATGCTGGTGCGTTTTGCCAAGCTTGAAGGGCTGGAGACACCAACGGCGAAGGAAAAGTTGCGGGTAAAAACCGAGGCTAAAAAACTGCAGAAAAAAATCAATGCCTGGGGCTTGATTGAGTTTTTAAGCATCACGGGCCCTGACACCATCAGCCCGCCGAAGACTTCCGCTTTGCGCGAAACTCTGGAACAATTCTATAAAAAAACAGAAGGCCATGGATTTCATTTCGCGGATTATCCTGCGCTCAGCCGCGCTTGGGCCCGGCAAATTTTTCATGAGGAGCTGGAAAGTTCCATTTTGCTCAAGGAGATTAAAAAAATCGAAATTAAAATTTTTAGCCGCCTATTCCAAAGCAAAAAAGCCAGGCGCGTTTTTCAGATGCACCAGGATGCGCTGTCTTTGGAAAAACTGCTGGCCCTTGAACTCACACGTGAGGACTGGGCCTACGCGCGCCGGCATACAAAACGGTTTGAAGCCATGCTCCAAGCGCCGGCTGGCCGGCAGCAAAGCGCTGTTTCGGCGGCAAAATTGCGCGGCAGTTTTAAGGCTGCCTTGAATTTTTACCGCCTGGCCATCGCACGCGAATCGGCTCTATTCAAAAATACGGCCGCCGTCATGCAACAACATCCGGACAGTCGAATCGTTCTCATTGCCGGCGGGTTCCATACCCCCGGACTCGAATCCCGCCTGCGTTCAGCCGGACTTCCCTATGCAGTCCTTCGGCCAGCGGGGCTCGCCGGCATGGATGAGCCGGGTTCCGTAGAAAACTCCAGGCAAATTTATGAACAAGCGCTTCTTGAAGACCATACCCGTTCTTCGCAAATCGCTGTTTTTCCGTATATCGCGGGCCTGTCGGAGGCGGAAAAAATCGGCGGAGCGGCTTCGCGCCGTTTCAGAGCGCAGGAGATCGCAGCCGCCTACCGGGCTGAGGCACAAACGGCCGAAGCTCAATTGGAACTAGCCCAAAGTCCTTTAGCTCAAGTTCTTCGCGGCAAGCCCGAAGCCCTGGTTTTACAGGCTGCCCTAACCCGGTCTGAGATGCGCGTGGGCAAGCCTGGAACATGGCTGAACCTGGATAGTCCAAACAGTTTATCCCGGCGGCCTGCATCGCGCCGGTCCTGGATGAAGTCATGGGCGTCACTTTTTTTGCCTGCGCTGGAGCAAAAAAACGAATACGTTGAAAGAATCAACCGGCTGGGAGTACGCGTTAAGGGATGGCCGTCTTACTGGGTATCCCGGTTCTATTTGCGCGACCTTCTCGCCATGCTGCTGGCTCTGGATGAATCCCAGCGCGCGCATATTAAAACGATTACGTTGGTTCCCTGGTACAGAGATCCTCTATTTTGGTTCCGCGGCCTAAGCGGCGACACGGGCCGGACAGGCAAACTATCTTTGACGGCCACCGCCACAAGACATGGATTTCAGTGGCTGGCAGCCCACCGGATCGGAGAATACCTGGCCAGCCTGCCCGAAAATAAAGCGGCTGCGGAGGCGATTACCGGCGCTTTCTGGAAAAAAATCGATCCCAGCAAGGCTCGTTTTTTACTGACCTGGCTGGGACTGGAGACAGCCCTTGCATTTGCCGCGGCCGCAGGCCTGGAAGCTTTTTTGGTTTTTTCTTTTCTTAAACTAGGCCTTCTGGTTTCTCCCGTGATTTGGGCCGTCTTTTTTGCAGCTAGTCTAACGGTCAGTTACATTTCCACGGGCGGTTTGTTCCGCTCCCTGCTCATCCTCAAAGGTCAATCGATCGATCTGCCGGATGCTCATCAACCTTGGGGAGTTTTCAGCGCAAGGTCGCTTGTGAATGCCCGGGAACATTTGGCGGAACTTTTTGCTTTGGCTCTCCTTGCAGGTGAAACCATGGAGGCAACGCCCAAACTCCGCAAGGCCTATGCTCAAATCCGGACTGCTTTTCTGCAAAAAGACGCCGCGGAAACTCTGCTTCCTCGCGCCTTCGCAGCACACAGAGACGACAGCTATTCTTATCATACAGCTTTCGTTTTTTCGGCTGCGGCGCATCTCACGCTGTTTGTTTTGATGGAGCCTGATCAGTTCATGCTTTTCTTGCAAGCCACAGGCATCGTGCTCAAAGGATTGGCCTTAGGCTTTTTAAGTTCTTATCTGATTTCACCCCTGAAAAACTTTTCACTGTTGAGTTTTTTTTCACGAGAGATTCCCGCCAAAGAGGCTCCGGCCTTCAGCGCTGCGGTGCGGGCCTCCGCGGCTTCGGCGCTATCCATAAGCCATCAAACATTACGCATGCTGCTGCCGCTCGTCATTCTCTTTTTTCTGACGTGGACAAGCCCGTTTGAAAAATTTCTCAAAGAGTGCGGCTGCCAGTTGGCCTCGGCCATGTCCAAGCGTGAAAAAGAGGGCGATTCCGGCCCGGTCTCGATTGAACTAAGGCTGGATACGCGGGTGGATCCCACAATCATAGAACTAATGCAGCAAAGCGAGTTGAATGAAAACCAATCAGCGCCCTTTGTATTCAATGCCCCATCCGAAATACCGAATACCCCGGTATCAGAAAACGCTCAAGACAAAGAGACGGCGAACACCCAAACGTCTTTCCGCGAAACGAATTCACCCGCGGATCAATCCGGAGAAAAAGTAACGCTGACGGACCGCCCTGTCATGCCGCAGCTTCCGTCTTTGTTCCATGACCGCGCAACTCATGAAGTTTCCTCTGAAAATGCTAAACCGCAGGGTGATCCCATGCGCCTTGTGAGAAAAGCGGACAAAAATAAACGCTCCTCGGTGGCGGGTTCTGGGCAAAAGGAACTTCCCACAACCGCCGTTCAGATCGATCCCTCCACAGGCCGGCCGGTCAATCTCATCGGCAAAACCATGAAAATTGATGTTTTCGCCAATAGCCGTGAGGCCTTAAATAACGAACGTCCGGAATGGATCTACAACGAAGAACTGCAATTCGGCCAACGTCAAAAAGAAGACGGGAAGTGGCTCAATACTCTGCATGCCCGCGACTTTAAAGAGCTGCGACTTGATCTGGACAACACCGATGCGGGGACCATTGCCGTGACTTTTGCCTATGCCGCCCCCGACGGAATCGGTACGCTTTATACTCAGTGGATGCCCTTTGCCGTCAAAGCCGGCGGCGACGTTATCCGGATTTCGACGGATCAAATACCGCCTGTCGACATTATCAAAGTGGTCATCAACATGGTGCATGAAGGCAAAGTCACGCGCTTCCGCATGAACACGGCCAAATCGGGATTCCGCTCAGAAGTGCGAGCACAAGCAGCTTCTGCGGCTGCAGCGGCGGCCCAAACCACCGAATTCTTGAAAACAAGGCTCGAGGCCCTGGCCAAGCGCTGGGCCGCTTTAGACTGGGATGAGGCTTCTTCCACTGAAGAAAGGCTGCTTGAAAAATTTGAAGTCCACTGGCAAATCATCGATTCGGCCTGGCAGGCACGCAACCCTGCGGATATCCACACACACACGGCCGCTCAAACCAAAGCGTTCTTATGGGCTCATTTCCGCGCCGAAATACAACGCCTTCGCGCCGGTAAGCCGCAACTTTCCGTAAGGATAGCGCCGGCACCGCAACAACCTCACGGCTTTCTTAAAAGAGCTTTGTATTTTTTAGGCGGGCCGGCCGCATTGCTGGCTTTATTTCTTTTGATTCACTTGGACCGCGCGCGGGAACTCGCAGATCGATATGTGCAAACGCTGCGGCAAACCGGATCCGCACAACCTTTATCCATCGCCTTAGAACCGCCGCCTTCAACCGTGCCGGCGGATGAAACGGCTTCGAAACCCCCGGAACAACTCGAATCTACGCCTGAGGCACCCGCGGGAGACATAGAGCCCGCCGCTTTCGTCAAGCAGCCCAATACCGCCAGTGAATTTTTTCGCCCCATTCAAGAGGGGATTCTAGTGACAGACGGCCTGTTTGATTCCACACAAGTTTTGCAGTCACAAAAAACGCTTCTGTATGTCGCCTCCTCTGAAGATGAGGAAGAAACGCTTGCTGCTCAACGGCTTTTTAAACGCGCTGCGGCTACCGGCGAAACCCTGGTGGTGGTTCTTCCCGCAGAGAGCCTCAAAGCCCAGAGCAAGGAACTATTAATCTTGAGCGCTGAGAATCCACGGCTGCACGTTGTTTCCGGGGACGAAAAAATC
>JAHFHF010000098.1 GCA_023247055.1 Candidatus Omnitrophota bacterium | reverse complement strand
CGCAGTGGACCTGTCCCTGCGGTCCGGGGCCGGCGCAGCGTTGACGGAAACGGAAACTAAAACCCTGACCCAGCGCTTGATTCAGATGATGCGTAAAGATGCGTTTCAATGGAAAGAAGATGTCAGCTCGCTAGAAAGTCTTTCAACTTTCCAGAACAGGACTGCTGAAAATTATCAGGTGCGCGTTTCGAACTCAGACAATTCTTTTTTTATTCATGCTCCGGGCCTGTCCATCTTGATTTTTGAAGATGACCTAGAATCTTTCGGCTCTCCAACCTATGACCGTGTAGATGAACCGCAGGGTCAACAGCAGCAATTCCAGACCTGGTTTGTTTCCACCCGGCATTTGACCGGTTTTTCTGCCGGAAGAACAGAAGACCTAAAACCGGCTTTTGTGTTTTATACCACGCCGGAACGTTTGAAATATTTTGCGTCCCAAATCAGAAACCGTCCGGCTTCTGTGACGGAGGGTGCGGAAGATTTTTTCAAGAAAATGATCAGTATCACTGACGAAAAAATAATTTTTGAAACCACCGACGGCAATGAGATTGTGTTTGCAACGGCACCCGCAGGGGATGGTCGCGACCGTCCCCTACAACCTGCTGGGCTTACGGATAAAGGGAGCCTAGATGCCCAGCTCAGCAGGCTGGTTGACATTGAAAAAAGCAGAGATTACAGCGGTGGGGCCATTTCTGAAAAAGCAGCGATTATGACCCGGATCAACGGGTTGATTTCTGGCCTTTTACGCCAAAAGGGCGATCAGATTTTTCAAGACGCAAAACCGGCGCAGCTTGAGCCCGGCGATATTACGCTCCATATGCTTTTTGATCCAACAAGCGAGGAGCATCTCCAGGGACGATTCGGAGTCTTTATTGCGCCGGATTTGAAAGAGCCTGTTTTTAGCCTGCATACAGCCACCCGGATACCGATTGGCCCCAACCTTCGCCGGCTGCCCCGTCAAAAATTCATCGAATTAGCTGAACAGGTTTTTGCAGCGGAGGTGGAAGGTGGAAGGTCGAAGGTGGAAGGAAAGAAAGAGCATACGGTGACAGACACCGCCAAGGGGACAGACACAATCCAGCCTCTGGTGATGAGTGCTTCTTCCGGCGTGGAATTGGTCTCTGTTTTTGACATTGAGTCCTCGGCGCCGGATGCGGAGGCCCGGATACGGCAGATTTTCCCCGAAGGGGAGTTGTTTGCTTATGCGGACCAGGCTGAATCGGACAGCAATTCTGCTGGCCGGAAACAAATTGTCATTTATGATCCGGCGGACCGCCATGACGAAATGTTAGTTTTTACCAATGCTCCTGAAAAGGGTCCGCTGCCTTACAACAAAATTCGGGCCGAGGTGACTCCTGATTGGAGTTTTTCGTTGAGTTATGAGAATTTTCCGGACCATAAGCCCTTTGTGGTCTCTCTTGCCCCCAAGGTGCCGGACGGCAAAAGAGGAAGACACATTTATTTTAACGAAGGTTTAAAAAACGTGACGTCTCTACAGTTTGTGCCTGGGGACCGCCGGACGAAGAAACCGCGTGAAGTCCACGTCGTATTTAAAACAGCACCGGCCGATTTTGATAAACAGCTTTTGACTCTTAAAAATAAACTACGGGAAGACGGGCTCAAATTTGACACTGAAAAAATCGGGCCTGGATACTATGAGTTTGCAACAGAGACGTTGGTTTTTTCGATTCGGGTGGAAGGGGGAGAGAGAGTTGGAAGTGAGAAGTTAGAAGTTGGAAGAAAAGAAAGAGGAACTCCTGGGGCGGCGCTGGCGGCGGTGAGCGCAAGGATTGATATTAAGGAAGCTGGGAAGGCTTGGCTGGACCAGCTTACGGCCGGGGCTTCGGGCTGGGTGCGGAATAAGCCTGTCGAAAGCGGCGATTTTATGGCTTATAGCCTCGACAAAGCGTTGGCCATGCCGGGCTATGAAATTGTAGAGATCAAGAATAAAAAAGGTGAAATTGAAGATGTTTTATTTCTGATGCCCGGTCTCTCACTCTCCCTGAGAGAAAGTGATTCTGACCTTCTCTATTACGGCGTGCATGATGCCAGCCAGGCGGTGATTCGCTTTCAGGAGGTGCAGGCCATTCAGCTGCGACAAGTGCGCCCTGACCGGCCCTACCAAAACATCACTCTCTTTTTAGCGCCTGAACTTTACAAGCGCTATGCGGAGGCCTTCAGCCTGAAACAAAAACTTGTGCAAGGAAATCAGGATGAACGCGCCAGCAATCTGGTCAAAATTCCAGAAGGTCAAAACCGGATTGAAATTCCGGGGCGCCAGGGGCGGGAGGATGGGATCGTGCTTGTTTTTGGGGAAGAACAGGAAAAAGGTGGAAGGTGGAAGGTGGAAGGTGGAAGGGAAGAAACAAATAATAAAAAAGAAGGAGATGCGCGCGGAAAGACGGCCCTTGCGACGGGCGGTTTGATGACGACGACGCAGGAGCTTTGGAGTTGGCTCCTTGAAAACGGTTTTGAGATGTCCGCTATGGATGATGGCGGTAAAATTTTTGCAAGTAAGACGGGCTATGAGTTCTCGGCAGTTGAGTATACAAAACAGCCTGGTTTTATGAATGTGAATGGAAAAATCAGGCAAACCGAAAAATCCAAAGCCTACCGGCAAAAAACCGTCTTCGCTATGGATCTCAACGACCAAACCAAAAACGGTTATTTGGTGATTGGGCGCAGGGAGGGCAATATGGTTGCCCTATACACGGGGTTTAAAGGAGTTTCTATCGAGGGAGCGGGCAGCAATGTGGTGGTGACCTTTCATTTTTCAGAATTGCCGCGGGCGGGCATTCGTACTTTTGATGAGATTTTAGCGGATCCGGAACAGGCAGGCTTGCTTTTTTCGGGCGAGTTTATCGACGGCGGGCGTTATGTAATTCGCGTGGATAACGAGGATGAGATACGGAAGAAGTTGGGGTTACCGGAGAGAGGAGAAGGGGAAAGGGGAGAGGGAAAAGGTGGAAGGTGGAAGGTGGAAGGTGGAAGTGAAAAAGGGGAAGGAAAAGAGGTGGAAGGAAAAAGAACGGATACTGTAGCGCTCACTAGCGCTGGGATGACAAGGGACTTTAGGGGTATTTTTGAAGCATTGCCCGATTGGACGAGTAAGGATGAAGCTAATTACGAAAGGCCGGAAGGAGAGGGCATCGTTCTTTGGGAACGAACCATTCTTTCTCGAGAAGTGCGTTTGAATCTTGTGCGTTCCGAAAGTAATCAAAGCGATGAGGTTATTCTTGATCATGACCACAGGCAGCATTCCATCTGGATTCAGGATGAGGCCATGAATTTTGATATCAAAATATTATTGGGGCAGGATTCCGACGGGCTGTATACGAAGTTGGTTTATACGAAATGGTCTCTCGCTATTCCCCGTTCGCTGGAAACAAAACTGACGGGACAGCACCTGCGTGATGTCATTTTTGACAAGACGCAGGATGGCAAAGCCAAAGAAATCAGAATCGTTGTCAGCGATGAGTTTATGCAAGCCCTGAAGTCCATGGATCTTGCTCAGTTGCGACGGTTGAGCGTCGGTGACGACTATTGGCAAGGCAAGGTTCGTTCCAAGGCAGAGATTCCTTTCAAGGTGGTTGGGGTTTCGGAAGAAAAAGCAAGGCGGAAGGTGGAAGGTGGAAGGTGGAAGGGAGCAGAGGGGGGAGGAATAGAAAATTTACCGCAGGCAGGATTGGCGGCGGAGCGGGAATTGTTATATGTCAAACTGGATCCGAACCGGATTTTGGGCTCGCTGCGCCAGGCGGTGGCCAAGAACCCGCTGTGGCAGGATGTTGCGCCTATTGAGGGCGCTATGAATCCTTATACCCATTATGATCCCAAGGAGCGGCTCAAAAAAGGTTACCGGATTTTTATTCCGGACAAAAAATATGGCGGGCCGCTGCCCCCCAGCATTTCGATTCCGGGTGTTCAGCTTGAATTGAGTATGGATGAGCGGGCTAATCTTGAAACGACCGGATATTTTGCTTTAGGTTATCGCAGCAGAGACAGAACCCACAGCACCTGGCAAATCGCGGCGTCAGACGTGCAGGAAATCAGCATGAGAGAGTCCGCCCGTGACCGCTCAATCCGCGTTCTGCTGCGACTCCAAGACGCTCCCGGACTGTTTGAAAAATACGTTCGAAAAATTTCCGGTGCTGATTCTAACTGGAAACCTGCCGAACGCGACTGGATTCAAACCGCCGTGGCCATCGTGCCTAAAGGAAAACGCGAGATTCATCTCAAGGGCACGGATGGCGGGGTGATCGTGCTTGTTTTTGGGGAAGGAGAGGAAAAGGTCGAAGGTGGAGAACAAGAAGGGACAAGGGGGGGAGAGACGACCGCGGTGCTGTCAACGGAGATTTCGCTGACCCAGTTTTTTAAGACCAAACCGGAAGTGAGTAAAGAATTATTTGAACAGCTTCAAAATACGTTTGCGGGAATGGGATACCGGGTACGGGGGAGTGCCAAAACCGCTGAGATGAGCGTGGCACCTGACACACAAGTGGATCCCCGCAAAGCGCCTTACCGCATTCAACCCATCTCTTCCAGCGCGTTGGGAGCGGGCACTCTAATGGTTTCCTCCGGCGGCCTATGGAGTCGTGGGGAGCCGGAGGTTGGCGCGGCGCTTTTTATTTACTTCGAACCGGGTGGCGCAGCCAGGGTTTCGATTGAAGAGCAGAGATCCGGCGCCATGAATACCGGACTCACCAACGAGTCGCTTAGTAATCTTACGGATGTTCGTTTTAGTGCGGAGAATATCCAGCAAAACAGCCCGCGGGTGCTCACGCTTATTCTTCAGATGCTCAATCAGAATGTGCTGATGGGGCTCTCCAAGCTGATTTATCTGATTGAAACTTATAATCGTACTCAAAACTTGTCGGTGGATTTCGGTCCTGCTGGTCTGAAGATTTCAGGAGAGAATTTTGTTTTGGATGTGCAGATTGCCCAGACGGCTTTTAAACGCAACCAGACTTTTGAGCGGCTCATGGGCGGTAAAAACATTCTGACTAAAACCGAAGTGGCCGACGGTCTGGTAGAACTTGAACGGCGAATGGGCCTTAATTTCTCAAATGAATTCGTGACATGGTTTAGTAATCGTCTAAATCGTGCGGATGCAGCCGTGCGTTTTAATGATGCCGGCATGAATGAAGAGAAGCTGCAAAAGCGAATTGCTTTTATGAGAGCAGCCGTTGAGGATGAACGGCCGGATGCGGCAGGTGAAGCGCGGAGTGAGGTGAGGGGGGCGGGAGAAGGGGAAAAGGGAAAAGGAAAAAGGTGGAAGGTGGAAGGTGGAAGGTGGAAGGAAAGAGGAAGAAATAGGGGCTGGTTTGCGTTTGCGTCCGGCTTTAATGCTTTTCCCTTTTCTCTTTCTGCTTCCACCTTCGACCTTCCACCTTCGACCTCTTCTGCCCGCTCCGAACTCCGCTCGCCCGTCACAGTTCCGTCCAACTACATCCCTCAAGATCCCGAAAAAGTCATCGGCTACTGGCATGTGCGTTACGAAGACAAAAATGCATTGGAAACAGGAACCCCCAAAGACGTGCGCAACTGGACGCGTTTCTTTTTTGAGCAGGGCGATTCTATTTTGACGCTTTCGATTATCAATGATTTTTATGACCGCGAAAAGCCGTGGTCAACCGTTGAAATCCGCCGTTCGCCTAAAGACGGCTTTGACCCGGACAATGTCGATGGCGGCACGGTTATCGCTGCAGAGACTTTTAGAGGACTTGTTTTTGAAAAACTTGCTCTCGAGGCAAACCCGATGCGGCTGCTCGTGCCTTCGGGACAGGCGCTGACGGGAGTCTTAAAAGAAGGCGGGGTTTTACCGCCGGGTTTTGACGGCCCCGAATGGCAAAGTGATCTGGCGAGCGTCTATTCGCTCGAAAGTAGCGCAGAAGGTGATAGTGATAATTCTCTGCCTGCAACGGTCCTGCCGGCCAAATTTATTTTTGAAGGAAAGGGTTTGTCCACGAACATTTCCGAAAGGAAGCCTGGCCCCTTTCCATCAGATCCCGTGTCATCCTCCAATGTTCCTATCGAGGATCAGCGGGCTGACGGGTCCATTGACAGTGTTTCTTTAACGGCAGAAACCGATATCGCCGTTGGCGATGACCATTTTACCTGGCGTGCAGAACAACTGGCCCGGTTTGAAAAAATCATCCAGCGCGCCAAAGAAATTTGGGCGGCTGTGCCGTTTCCGTTAACGGAGGAACAACTGAAAGATGCAAATTTTGACATCAGCGAAGACCGCCAGGGCGATTTCTCGAAGATGAAAGGTTTTGACGTGGTTACCAGGAACCGGCTTGTGCCGGCCTTTTTAAAGGCTTTGAACTATTCACGCGAGGAAACAAGTACAAAATTTTATCCGCCTTCGTCAAAGAAAACGCTGCAACAGTCCACTTATCCGGCTTTTGCGGATGAGTTTTTGAGTGCGCTGCAGCAGGTTCATCACCGGCTGGGCCAGCATCAAGGCAAAATCAGTTCCGCAGCGCTGGCACCCTTGGTGGACTTTATGGATTCGCGCCGCGAGGATGCGGGAATCGCCGAACGCGAACTGGCCATATTGATTGTCTACATCCTGGGCCTTGAAGCGCCCACGCGGTCGCTGGAACGATTCTTATTCATGCCGGAGTTGGCCGAAAAATTGGGGCCCGGCAATGAGGGCGCGGCCCTTTCCAGCCGCGTAATTATCCAGGCCGGCGAGGCGATCGATGCCGCAGGGATCCGGCTGCTTGAATCATTGCCGGAGTGGAATGTCTCGAATGCCGAACGCGGGATTTATAAGGTGCGGTGGGACCCTGAGAAGACGAATTCCTACCGGTATCGTGCGCAAGCAGCCTCGATAGGGGATGCCGATAAGTCTTTTTTCAGAGTCACTTTTCCCGGAATGCGTCTCAGTGTTTTGACAAGCGCCCTCGAGCCGTTAGATGGGCAGGAAGACCGGAATGGCAAGGTCATTCCGGCAAGCGACGTGCTTGCCATGCAAATAGCCGGCATAGGCCGTGTGGATGACATGACGCGTGAAGAAGCGCACACCCTGACGCTTTGGCTGCCGCTCGAAAAGTATGACCAGTATGAGACGGTTTTTGCGCGGCGGCATACCGATAGGGAAAACCATCGCATCACCATCCGCTCCCAGGTGCATGAAGGCGAAGACACCTTTGTGTTGATTTTTATTGACCCTTCCACAGTTTCACAGCTTGCCGATTTCTCTGGACCTGTCCCTGCACTGAACGCAGAGACTGTCTCCAAGGGGGAGTCCTCCGCAGTTCTGACGGCAGAAAAACCCGCAGGTCCGGTCGAACTCAAAGATCATCCGCTGACGCCGGTTTTTGAAGCCATTGGGCAGCTGTTCATTGATCAATTCGGCTACGTTCGTGAGGAACAATTTACTGGGGCGGAGAAAAAACAGCTCGGCGAACTTCACTTTAAAACAAAGACGCGTCAAGGCGATGTGGGTTTACGCGGCATTGTCAATTTCGTTGGACAGTTTGCATTTAGCGGGATGTATGGAAAACCAAGGGAAATGCATTTTTTGGGGGGCGTGGAGTCTTTCGAAGCGGTTTACAACGGCACAGACCCCAAGAGAGGATCACCTGTTTTGGCTCTGCGTTTTATTGACGATCAAAAGATTCACCATGTCTGGGTTCTTTCAAAAACAGATCTCCTGAAAAAAATTTCATTCCAAAAAAATAAAAAAGTCGCAACCGAGTGGGTCGCTTTAGCCAAAGATTACCAGCTAAAGAAAATACAGGATTTTCGTTCGACGCAAGGACAGTCCCCGGACGAAGGCGATCAGACTGCGCCAGGGCAGTTGCTGCGTTCGACGCAGGGACAGTCCCCAAAAGCGGGGACAGTCCCTGATGCCAAGGCTCAATCATCTTTAACGGCGCGGCGCGGAGATTTTGCGATTCCGGAAAATGCCCGCGATCTGACGCCGGCTTTTGATGTCCTGATCCAAACGCCCCGTATATCACGGCAAAAACTTGATGAATTGTCGTCTCATCTGGAACGGATCGCTCAAAATTCTGCCTTCTCAGGAATTGTTAATCCCAACGAAAATGGCGAAGTCTACCTTTCGTCGTTGCGTACGAATCAAAGCTATGACGCGAATGATATCTATTTTCAATTCGCTCCTGAACAACGCACATTTCTATCGGAGAGGACTATCGCTGTAAAGCCCAAAACTGTGGGGCGCGATGACCTG
>JAHFHF010000021.1 GCA_023247055.1 Candidatus Omnitrophota bacterium | reverse complement strand
GCTTGCTTCAAGCAGAGAAAGCCATTCCCTGGCGGTGGTATGAGACATACCCGCTTCATTACCGAGGCTCGATAGATTTAGAAGCTGCCCCACGCGCCCGGCGCAAAGACGGACAAATTTCTGAAAGCTGGACAAGTCTTTTACATGAAGCCGGGATCGCACATCCCTTTCAACGTAAGTTTCGAAATAAAAACTGAGGGCGTGATGAGGTTCAAGCTTTTCATCATAAATCCTTGGATAAAAACCTTTCAATAAAAGCTCATCCAGACTCATTTTTCGGACGGCGGATTTGATTTCCCCCATTGAAAATGGCAGGAGTTTGAGAATCGCTGTGCGGCCGGCCAGAGATTGATTGACCTTGTCCAAAAGCTGAAAGTTTTGACTGCCGGTTAAAACAAACAAGCCCTTCTTTTTCTTTTTTTCATCCACAATGCCTTGGATGTAAGAAAAAAGTTCGGGTGCGCGCTGGGCTTCATCAACGATAAGGCCCTCAGGGTACTGAGCGAGAAAACCTCTTGGGTCAGAAAGCGCAAACTCACGAGTGTCTGGGTTTTCTAAAGAAACATAAGCTTTGTTCGGCAGAGTTTCGCGACACAGAGTCGTTTTGCCCGATTGGCGGGGCCCGGTCAGCATGACGACCGGGTATTGGCGGAGGAATTGTAGAAACTTTTTCTTAATACGCCTTTGAATCATAGGTTAAGCCTACCTCGAATCTATGCAGATTGCAAGTTGTAGATTCAAACTGCATAAAATCCTTAACGGTGGAAGCGGCGCGAAAACCAGAGAGAGCCTTCGAATAGCAGCAGCAACGGTAAGGCCAGGAGGATTTGGCTGGCGGGATCGGGCGAGGGGGTCAAGATCGCTGCAACCACAAAAATGACCAGCACCGCAACGCGGCGCGACCGCGCAAGAACTTCAGGCGAAACAATTCCTAAGCGGACCGCTCCGACAATCAGGACCGGAAATACGAAAAGCAGCCCGAATGCCGCAAACAGGCCGCCCAAAAACGAAAAATAATCTTGAGCGCTCAAAAGCGGTCTTAAATCCGCGCTTTGAAACCCCAGTAAAAACTTTAACCCCCAAGGCGCGGCCGCATAATAAGCAAACAAAATGCCGGCGATAAAAAGACCCGCTGAAGCCGCGGAAACAAAAATGCCTGTCTTTTTTTCATGCGCATACAGTCCGGGCGCGGCAAACTGCCAGGCCTGAACCATGAAAACCGGAATCGCAGTCAAAACTGCAAGCATCGCGGCGGCTTGCACATGGATCAAAAAGGCTTCGTGGGGTTTATGAAAGACGAGACCGGCCGGAGACGCCGCCTCTAAAGGACGCATCAGCCAGGCGATGAGCGGATCCGCAAAAATAAATCCGGCGATAAGCGCGCAGAGAAAAACCGCGAGCGTCACAATCAAACGCAGGCGAAGTTCTTCGAGGTGAGAAATAAAATTGGCGAAATTCATGAAGGAGTTGAGCGGCAGATAAGTTTTACTCTGGCGCTCGCGAACTAGCCTCTACGTCCATCGCAGAGGCAAGAACATCAAACGCCTAGGGGCGTTTGTATGTTCTAGGCCTGGGCGAAGACTTCGCGAGCCACAATACCTACGACGCCGAGCGCCACCGCATTTTCGCCAAAAGCGGACGGAATGATTTTGACCTGATTTGAGGCTTCTTCAACGGCCCAATCCTTGACCGTTTGCTTGATCGAATCCAAAAGCGGAGCGCCGCAGTCTTCAACGCCCCCGCCGATGACCACAATTTCCGGATTCATCAGGTTCACCAAAAAAGCGATCTTTTTGCCCAAATCCTGGCCGGCCCGGTCAATCAGCTTGAGCGCCAGCCCGTCTTTTTCTTTGCAGCCGCGCACGATATGTTTAAAATTGAGTTGATCGATATTGCCCTCGACATAATCCTTGAGCAGCGAACTTTCACCTTTGCGCAAAGCTTCCTGCGCCGCGGGCACCATGCCCAGGTCCATTTCCCAGCGGCCGAGCTGGGACGCGATTTGCTGAGCATATTCCTTCGAACTTTTGCCGCTGTTGATGCCGAGTTCTCCAGCAGCGCCGGAGGCCCCGCGGTAAATTTCGCCGTTGATCAAAACGCCGCAGCCCACGCCTGAAAACATATACAGCATGTGCCGCACATCGCGGTCAAGCCCCAGCCATTTCTCGCCCAAAACAGCCGCATTGGCGTCATTTTCGACAAACGTCGGAATATTGAGCCGCTTTTCAAACGTATCTTTGATCGAAAGACAGACCGATAAATCTTTCTCCCCCAAACTTTGCGGCCAGCGGATTGTGCGTCCTCGTTCATCAATGATGCCTGGCACACCCACTCCGACGCCCGCGATTTTTTCGCGGTCAATGCCGGCTTTATCGATAATTTCCGCGGCCATATCCACCATATTCTGGATGACGATTTCAGAGTTTTCCGGACTGCGTTCGCGTTTAACCTCGGAAATCACATTGATCTCAAGGTCTACCAGCACCCCGACGACGCTCATCATATTCAGGCCCACTCCAACGATATAGCCGGCTTTGGGGTTGAGCTCGACAAGTACGGGTTTGCGGCCGCCTGTCGATTCGTCCAGTTCGCCTTCGATGACCAGGCCTTTTTTGATGTAGTGATTGACGTAGTTGGAGACCGTTACAATATTCAATTCGGTAATTTTGGAAATGTCCGTGCGGGAAATGGGGCCGTTCTTGCGAATCACCTCAAGAATGGAAAGGTTTTTGCGCTCCTTATCAGTCAGGATGCGATCTTTAAGAAGCATTTGCTTAATCATGCGAAAAAGCTCCTTTCGAAGAAGCGTAAAATAACTTGAAACAAAGTCGACTTTAACAAGACTGTTAAAGACGGATTATATCTCTAATCAATGCATTGGACAAACTCAAAAAAAGTTTTCTTCTTTGAGCAAATGTTCGGCTTTTTGGGCCACCGGATCGCGGTGGAAATACTTTTTCAGCGCGCCGTCCTCCAGATAATTGCAGAGGGCGGCCAAAATCATGCCTTGATCCAGCGAAAGGTATTGCGGATTGGCTCGGCCGGTTCTCAGGTTCAAGGAATCATAAAAGCCGTATTCCCCATAAAGGTCATAATTCAGTAATTTGCGGATGTTTCGGATGGCGGCCTTCGGCAGCGTCTCAAGAGCGAGAAAACTGACATGCGGAGCCACCACGGCGCGATCCGGATAGCCTTTGGCGGCCAAGGCTTTAACGCCAAACTCCTGGTAGTCCCAGCTGCGTCCGCTCGAAATCGCGGCCGGTGAAATGCCCCAGACCGGGTATTGCTTTTCCTTCAAGGCGTAGTCGCGGTGCAGGCGCGTTGTCGCAATATCGTTGGCGCCCAGGCCTTTTGGCGCGAGCCGTTTTTCATCGATTAAAAGCGTCGGCATCAGCACTTCAAAAAGCGACCCGCCCCAGCTGGGCACAAATTTCGTCCCGCGATGCTCGTAATAACCCTGAAAATACATAAGGTTTTCGGTTTCAACCGGATGGCCTTGCGGCAGCTGGGTTTGCCAAGCCCAAGCATCCGGCAAAGTGCGGTATAAAAACCACCAATGCTCCGGCTCGAGATCGCCTTTGCCGATCGCATAAAAACTCGTGGCCCTGGCTTCAGAAACCAGCATGCCATAATGATAAAGACCAAAGTTGCGCTCGGGAACTTCAAGCCCGACCACCAGCTGGTTGTTTTCAGGGTCAAGCAGTTCGGCAAAAGAAAACTGGTCCAGGATCGGAGAGATTTCGGCTTCGAGTTCGGGAAAAGCCTGCCTGAGGGTGACAAGCGCGAGCGCCAGCCAGCCGCTGTCAACGGTCGAAATATAACTGCGCGAAATATTGAGTTTGCGGACGTCGTAGAAATTATAAAAAAAGCCTTTGTAACGCCGCAGGGTCTTAAGCAAAGCCACCAAGCGTCCGGCACGTTTCAAACCTTTGTGACGTGAAATAAAACCAAGACGAACGGCTGAGATCGTGGCCAAAAAATCCATCGCAATGTTGGTGGGCGACGTATAGTCGGCAGCCAGAGGGGCGTCTCCCAGCCGGATGTGGTCCACCACCAGCCCCGTATTTTTATCGCGCGCATTCAAAAAAAACTTCCAGGTGTCAAACGCCATGGCGCGCAGCAGCAGCTTGTCGTCCGGTTCTGCGGCAAGCCGCTGACGCCGGCGCGCGGCTGAAACTGTTTTGGGAAATCCGATCAGGTTATCGCGCAAGCTTTCAAACGCGACATCGTTAAAGCCGAAAAAAGCCATTTCATCGATCGCTAATTGCACATTCTCTTTTCGGCCGCGCGCCAAAATCGAAAACTCCACGGAAAAAACCTGGTCCAAATCCAGCCCCTGGAAAGAGGCCGTAGGCAGAATCACATCGGCCCAGCCGTCAGTTCCAGGATTGGCGCAGGCACCGGCAATATCGCGGACCACGCTTTCGTGCCGCCAGTCCTCAAGTTCGATGCGGATGCGCCCTTGAAAAGAGCCGCCGGGGACTTCCATCTTGCATTTGAAAACAAAATATTCCGCACGGCTTGCATCAAGGCGGTTGAGCAGGCTTTTAAAACTGGCCCGCTCGCGCGGCAGCAAATTCACTTCCGCTTTGAGGGATTGGCCGCGCATACGGCTGCGCGCATCTCCCTTGACGATTTCGAGTTCCAGGGCGCCTCCGGACGGGGCCTTGATCTGCCAGGCTGCGCCGCGGCTGTTTTTTAATTTACCGGTGTTAAAATCGTCGATCAGAATGAACTGGGGTGAAGTCTTGAGGGATTTTTCAGCAGGCAAGCTTTGGTAAACGTCAAAATCTTTGTCAGCCGCGGGCGTCCCCGCTTGCGCTTCAAGAAGAAGCGCAAAAAATACGAAAACAAAAATAAACGGCATGATCCGGCGCATGAATTCTCCGGGGGCGCACGAAAAAAAAGGCCTCCGGCGGATTTTCCGCCGGAGGCCTTTGGTCTTGTTTTTAACTGAGAACGACTTTAACGCTGTGCGTCTTTTTATCCGAGAAGGCCGGCAGGACTTTGCCGTCGAACTTTTTGCCATCCAGAATAATTTCCTTCACACCCTGTCCCTTGCCGCCGTTTTTGACCTCGATGTTGTAGGTCGCATTGCGGAAAAGACGGGAGACTTTGAAGCCCGGCCAGTGCTTCGGGATCACGGGGTCAATCAAAAGCCCTTCACGGACCGGGCGCACGCCCAAGATCCAGTTCAGGACAACGACAGCATACCAAGCGCCCGAACCCGTGTACCAAGTCCAGCCGCCGCGTCCAAAATACGGCGAATCCGGGCCGTCCACATTGCCCGGCGTCACATACGGTTCGCAGTAGTAAATATCGGGCTGCGCGCCGCGGACAATCGGGTTAAAGCTTTCGTAAACACGATGCGCTTTTTCGCCGTCGCGCAGGATACATTCAGCTTGAATAGCCCAGGTGCCGGCGTGCGTATAAAGACCGCCATTTTCACGCACCGAAGGCGCATAGCGCGTGATGTACCCGATGGTTGCATCGGTGACGTCATAGCCGGGTGTGAAAAGCAGCGGACCGTACTTTTGGTACAGGTGCTTGTCCACGTTATCCATGGCCGTGCGCCCCCGCTCCGGGGTGGCCGTGCCATTGATGACGGCCCAAGTGTTGGCGTTGAGGAAGATCCGGCCGCGCGTGCAATTCTTGCTGCCAAGAATGTCCCCATTGTCTTTGGTGGCGCGCCAGTACCAGCCGCCGTCCCAGCAGTGTTCATTGACGGCTGCTTTCAGCTTCGCGGCGCGGCTGCGGTATTCTTGCGCGCGGCTGTTGTCTTTACGGCGTTCGCAAACGTCGGCAAAACGCACAAGGATGCCGTAGAGAAAATGCGCAAGCCACACACTTTCGCCTTTCCAACGGATGCCCACATGACTCAGACCGTCGTTCCAATCGCATTCGCCGATCAGCGGCAGGCCGCGCGGCGACATGCGCGTGTTGACTTTTTCAATGGCCCGGCACAGGTGATCATAGAGCGTGCCTTCCGTGACTTCTTTGGTCTTCGGATCGGGCAGGAACTTTGCTTTGGCGTCCAGGATGGAATCATCCGCGGTTTCATCCAGATAATTCAGCGTGATGAAATCCAGCCAAAGCAAGTCGTCGGAACAATGCGTGATAGCGCCCATCGAGGTGCCGTGGTGCCACCAATGAAACACCGTGCCGTCCGGGAACATCTGCTCGGCATGCATCAGGATCTGCTTGCGCGCGAGTTCCGGCTTGCTTGAAAAGAAAATCTGACAATCCTGCAGCTGGTCGCGGTAACCATAACCGCCGCTGGATTGATAATACGCGCAGCGGCCCCACAGACGCGCGGAGATCGCTTGGTATTTCAGCCAGACGTTGGTCATGAAATCCATGGATTCGTCCGGCGACTCGATCGTCGTTGAATTGACGAATTCATTCCACATCGCTTTAACCTTGCCCAATTCCTGCTCGGCGGATTTGGTGGAGGCGTATTTTTTAATCAGACGTTCGGAATGTTCGCGCGAGCGCGTGGCGCCCAGCGTAAAGACGACCGTCTTAGATTCGCCGGCTTTGAGTTCGACATCGACTTGCAATGCGGCGCAGGAATCACCCCACTTGCCTTCCGAATTACCCAGCTTGCCCTGCACAACGCTCTTGGGCGCATGCTGCTCCCCGTAAAGGCCGAGAAAGCTTTCTTTATAGCCGTCGTACGCAACGGGTTTCACGTTCGAGGCATGAAAGGCATCCAGCGGCGTTTCCGACATGCCGGTTGAAATAAAGCCCGGCACAAGCGCGGGACGCTTGCGGCCGTAGATGCAGCCGACTTTTTTATCAATTTCCGTTTCGATAAAGGTCTTGTGAAATTCGCGGTGCACGTCCGCGGCATTGCCCAGGCACCAGTCGAAATAGGTGAAGAGGCTCAAGCTGCGTTTTTTGCGCGACTGGTTGGTCACAACCAGTTTCCAAACCTCGACCGGTTCCGCGGCATCCACGAAAACGGTAGTTTCCGATTTGATTTCGTGAATCACGGAAGTCAAAACCGAATACCCCTGGCCGTGGCGAACTTCGAAGAAATCATATTTGGGCATGCATGGCTTCCATTTGGCGGACCAAAACTTTTTGGAGTCGTTGTCGCGCACGTAGATGTACTTGCCCCAGTTGTCGCGGATCAAATCCTGGTCCCAGCGCGTGATACGCGCAAGGTTGGAATTGTCGCGCCATGAAAACCCGGAACCCGTCTGGGTTTCGATCATGCCATAGTCGCCGTTGCAGATCACGTTAACCCAGGGACGCGGCGTGTCCGGCCGGGTGATCACATATTCGCGGCCGTCGGCTGTAAAGTAACCGTATTTATTTTCAAATTTTCTGACTTCTTGCGTCACACCTTTCTTGGCGGAACCCGTGGATTTTTTCTTTTTCGCGGCTGTCGTGGTCATGGAAATACTGCTCCTTTTTTGAATTTAGTCTTTGCTTTGCAAAACTTGATTAACTTTAGGGGCGAGGCCGGTCAAAACCTCGAAAGCTGTTTTTTTACCATTGAAAACAAGATCAAGCTGGGGCGAAATATATTTTTCCTGAATCTCGCGCCACTTGGTGTGAAAAGGGCTGAAGACAACGTATTGGACGGCGTCATTGAGCATGGGTTTGTTGGCCGGCGGCAGCGGGTCGTTGGCCCAGCTTTCACCTTGCGCGACGCTCATGCGTGAGGGCTGCGCCAGGCCGCGCTTGGCAAGTTTTGCCTGGCCTATAGCGCTGGTCAAGGCCTTGATGACTTCCCAGGACGCTGCTTTATTTTTAGAGGATTTCAAAATCGCATAGCCAGATCCGCCCGAGCCAAAAGCGCGGTCGCCGTGCGGCCCTTTGGGAAACATGGCCACGTCCCAGTCAAAATTATAATTGCGCAAACCGGGCGTTTCCCAAATCCCCGAAAGAAACATGGCTAGACGGCCGCTAGAAAACATCAAATCAACGCCCATGCCCATGTTGGCGAGCGCTACCGGCGTAGGCATGACCCTATAAAGATTGATCAGGTCGGCATAAAACTGCAGGCCTTCGATCGAGCGCGGATCGTCGATGCGTGTCTTGAGCGGGTTTTTCACATCATCGACCAGCGCCCCGCCGTTGCCATAAATAAAATTCTGCCAGGCCCAGCCGTAAAAACCGTACTGCACGGTGCGCCCCGCCTCATCGGTTTTGGTCAAAGCGCGCGCTGCGCGCAGCATGTCTTCCCAGGTCCAATCATCCTTCGGATACGGCAAGCCGGCTTCATCAAAAAGTTTTTTGTTATAAAAAACGCACGCGAACGGCGCCACATCGCGCGGCATCGCATAAAAACCGCCGTTGACGGTAAAACGGTCGCGGATGGCCGGAAAAAAATCGTCAATGCTGAAAATTTCATGGCCCGCTTCTCCGCCGTCCGTTTGGAGGGATTCTTTTTCAAGAAACGGCGTGAGATCTTCCAGCACGCCTTTGGTGGCGAACGTGACGAAATAATCGACTTCGGTGGCAATGATGTCTGGGGCCGCGCCGCCGGCAATGCGCGTGAGGATTTTGCTGTCATAGCCGGAATACGGCGTGTGCTCAAAAACAATTTTGATATCGGGATGCGCCTGCTGCCAATCGCTGATGGAGTGCGTGATGATATCGATTTCTTCGGGGCTGCCCCAGAAGGCAACCTTGACCGCTGTTTTCCCGTCGTCTTTTCCGGCAGCGCCGCAGCCGGCCAGAAAGCCGGCGCAAATCAATGCGATCATAAAAAATGTCTGGGAAAAGTGAGCAGATTTTTTCTTCAGCATAATCCGTTTAAACCGGGTGTGTTATTTAAGGAATTGCCTTCCGTGAGAAAGGAAAATCAGGTCGAAAAGTTTGGGGATTATAGCACAGGCGCCGGGGCTGTCAACCGCAAGGCCCTTACCCCGGGGGCAGCTTCAAAGCTTCCAAAACACGGTCCAAATCGTCGAGTGAAAAATACTGAATCTCGATGCGTCCCTGGCTCCGGTTTTTGCGCGGGTAAAGCTTTACCTGGGTGCCCAAGTGGTGCGAAAGCCGTGTCTCCAGATCCACAATTTCCGGCGTCAGATGCCGGGCTTGGCGGGCATTGCGCTTGCGCGCCTGACTGCGGCTGACCAGGGCTTCGGTCTGGCGGACTGAGAGGCCTTCTTCCACAATGCGTTTGCAAAATTGGCGCTGATGTTCGGGCGTAATCAGGCCTAAAAGCGCCCGCGCATGGCCGGAACTCAGGAGGCCCTCTTCGATCATCCGGCGGATTTCAACCGGCAGCTGCAGCAGGCGCAGCGCGTTGGTGACCGTCGTGCGGTTTTTGCCCACCTTTTTGGCAATATCATCCTGCGAAAGCCGGCGTTCTTCGGCCAGGCGGCGATACGCTTCGGCTTCTTCGACCGGATTCAGATCTTCGCGCTGAATGTTTTCAATCAAAGCCCATTCCAGAAAATTTTTATCGGCAATGTCTTTGACGACCACGGGAACCTGGGTCAGGCCGCACAGCTGGGCCGCGCGCAAACGGCGCTCCCCGCAAATCAACTCATAATGGCCTGCCGCCAGCTCTTTGACCAGCATGGGCTGTAAAATCCCCTGCTCGCGAATCGACGCAGCCAACTCTTCAATCGCAGCGGGGTCAAATTCGCGCCGCACCTGATCATGATTGGGTTTGATCTGCTCAATGGCCACCAGCCGGAAGGCATCGCGCGAAGCTGCGACAGGCACTGGAGCTGCCGCTAGTGCCGGAATCGCTGCGGCTTGCGCCTCTGCTGCTTTAGCTTTAACGTAAGTGTCTGGTATTAAAGAACTTAGACCCTTGCCAAGCGCTTTTTTCATAACTTCACCTCGTGCGGAGTTTCGGAAATATTTTCAGGAACCGCCGGCATTGGAACTTCGGCTGTTTTGGATTTTTCAGAAGAAAAGCGTTTTTTAAATTCTGCAGCGGCTTCTATATACGCCTTAGAGCCGCGATTGGCCGCATCATAGAGCACTGCCGGTTTGCCAAAACTCGGCGCCTCCGAAAGCTTAACGGACCGCGGAATAATGGTCTGAAACACCTTGTCCTTAAAAAAACTTCTCACTTCATCGATGACCTGCTGTGTCAAATTCGTGCGCAAATCAGCCATGGTCATGAGCACGCCGCCGACCTCGAGTCGCGGCTGCAGATTCGTTTTAACCAGCTGAAAAGTATTCAGCAGCTGCCCAAGACCTTCCAGCGCATAATACTCGCACTGCAGCGGTATGATAATGTAATGACTTGCTGTTAAACAATTTATGGTTATAAGACCCAAGGACGGCGGACAGTCGATAAAAACCAAATCATAATTGCTGCCCAGTTTTTCCAGATGACTTGCCAAGACATATTCGCGGCGTTCGCGGGTCACCAACTCCAGTTCTGCGCCTGCCAGTTCAAAATTAGCGGGAATCAAATCCAGATTCGGAATGGCCGTTTTACGGATAATGGTCTCAAGATCCGAGTTTTCCACAAAAAGTTGATAAGATGTGAATTCAAGAGAAGGCTTTTCTTCACCCAACCCACTCGTTGAATTAGCCTGGGAATCCATATCAATGACAAGCATACGCAAGCCATTTTGGGCTAATACCGTAGCGACGTTGATGGTAGACGTTGTTTTACCAACACCGCCTTTTTGATTACAGAACGAAAATATCTTATGGGCCATAACAGTCTCCAAGGGCTTGCTCGCTGTTGGTCAGCGGGAATGTTTCACGTGAAACGTCAGGATTGCAGGCAACGGCAGGATCATACCAAAACTTTAGATTGAGAGCAAGAATGGCTTGAATGTTTCACGTGAAACGTCTCGAATTAAGCCGTGCGCCGCTTAAGATTCCCGCCAAAAGCATGCGGGAATGACACAGCGCCATCAGCGCTGCGCATGACCGTCTCGGCTTCCACGCAGAGGCGGGAATGACACGGCATGACCGTCTCGATTTTCACACAAAAGGCGGGAATGAGATCCTGTGTGCGCTTGGACCTATTAGAAAATCCTTCTTGAAGCCCCGGTCCCAGTCATCCGCGTTACAGGTGTCATGGCTTCCATCCACCTAGCGGTTGCAGACAAAGGGTTAATGTCTACAAGAGAGTTTTTGGATATAAACAGCTAGGAGCGAGAGATCGCAGGAGGAAATGCCGGGAATGCGGGAAGCTTGGCCAATCGAGAGCGGCCGGATGCGGGCTAGTTTTTCAGCGGCTTCACGGCTAATGCCGCGAATCTGAGAATAGTCTATTGTCTCGGGAATATGGCGTTTTTCAATGCGCTTAAATCGTTTAATTTCATCAAGTTGCCTAGTGGCATAGCCTTCGTATTTGATTTCGATTTCAACCTTGCGCTCCTGCTGTTCGCTTAAATCAGGCGGGGTGAGCTGCTGGTTTTTCAATTGAGCATAATCGATTTCGGGCCTGCGCAAAAAACGATCCAGCGTCGTGTGCTGATGCCGGGTTGTTTTAAATGCGTCGATAGCCTCGAATACTTTTTGATTCTGCCGCACGTTTTGTTCGTAAAAATCTTTTTCGATCAGACCGAATTCGCGGCCATATTTCATCAAGCGTTCATCCGCATTATCTTGCCGCAGGACAATCCGAAACTCTGCCCGCGCCGTGAACATTCTGTAAGGCTCTGATGTTCCACGAGTTACGAGATCGTCAATGAGCACGCCGATATAGGCTTCACTGCGATCTAACACAAAGGGCGCTTCTTTTTTTAATTTGCGGATGACATTTAAACCGGCCATTAGTCCTTGGGCGGCAGCTTCCTCATACCCGGAAGTGCAATTGATTTGGCCGGCTAAAAATAAATTTTCAATGCGTTTGGTTTCGAGGGAATGTTTGAGCTGCGTGGGCTGCGCGCAATCGTATTCAATCGCATAAGCGTTGCGCACGATTTCGGCATTTTCCAATCCGGGAATGGACTGCACAATTTCTTTCTGCACCTGCGCAGGCAAACTCATGGAAAGTCCATTCACGTAAACTTCGTCGGTGTCGAGGCCTTCGGGTTCGAGAAAAATCTGATGGCGCGGCTTGTCACAAAATTTAACAACTTTGTCTTCGATGGACGGACAGTAGCGCGGCCCCGTGCCTTGGATGCGTCCCGAATAAAGCGGGGACAAATGCAGATTGCGGCGAATCGCATCGTGCGTGGCCGCGTTCGTGTAGGTGATGTAACAGGAAATCTGCGGCAGTGACATTTTTTGCGAGCGGAACGAAAAAGGTTCCGGCGGCTCGTCGCCTTTTTGTTCCTCGAGTTTGTCCCAGGCAATCGTGCCGGCGCGCAGGCGCGGCGGCGTGCCTGTTTTAAACCGCATCAATTCGATGCCGCTGGCGCGCAGCGAATCCGAAAGTCCGACCGCCGGCGCTTCATCACGGCGGCCGCCCGCATAATTCACATCGCCCACATGAATCAGGCCCTGCAAAAAAGTACCTGTGGTCAGAATCACTGCATCGCTGTAAATCGCTTCTTCTTCGCCGGTCACAATGCCTTTGCAGCGGCCATTTTCAAGCACGAGCCGCACGGCCTGGCCCTGCATCAAACAAATATTTTTTTGCGCTGTCAGCACGCGGTGCATGTACTGTGAATATTGTTTTTTATCCGCCTGCGCGCGCGGCGCCCAGACCGCCGGGCCGCGCGAACGGTTGAGCATGCGGAATTGAATGCCTGTGGCGTCAATCGCAAGGCCCATTTCGCCGCCCAGCGCATCGAGTTCGCGCACCATATGGCCCTTCGCCAGGCCGCCGATGGCGGGATTGCAAGACATGCGCGCCACGGCCGCCGTGTCCATGGTGATGACGAGTACAGGGTAACCCGCGCGGGCAATGGCAAGCGCCGCCTCAACGCCGGCATGGCCGGCACCGACAACAATGGCGCTGTAAATTGGTTTTTGAGTCATTGGATTTTTTGGGAATGTTCCACTTCAATGACAGGAGTTTATATTTTTATTCGTCATTGCGAACGAAGCGAAGCAATCTCAAGGTTCGAGATTGCCGCGTCGTCCCGCGAAAAGCTGCGGGACTCCCCGCAATGACGAGGCGGTGATTAGAGCGGCAACTACAGAAGCCGCTTTTAGTCTTTGTCTTCGTGATGCAGAATTACAGGCACGCGGCTGACAAACAGATGGTGCGCAATCGACAGCACGTTTTGCAGAGACCAGTAGAGCACCAAGCCGGAAGGCATGTTGTAACAAATGAATCCGAACATCAGCGGCATGAATTTGAAAACCATGGCCTGGTCCGGAGACGAGGATGGTTGGGGCATGATTTTTTGAAAGCCGTACTGTGATCCGATCATGATAAAAGGCAGAAGGTTGAATGTCTCCCATCCTAAAACAGGAATCGTGAACGGCAAGGTAAAGAGATGATCCGGCCGGGAAAGATCGTGCATCCAGCCCAGAAAGGGCGCGCCTTGCAGTTCGATCGCTTCCGAAAGCAGTTGATACATCGCAATCAGCACCGGCATCTGAATCAGCATGGGCAGGCAGCCGGCCATGGGATTGACGCGGTTGCGCTTGAAAAGCGCCATGGTTTCTTTGTGCAGTTTTTCAGCGTTGCCCTTATAGCGCTCCTGCAGCGATTTCATTTTCGGCTGAATGGCCTGCATCTTGCGCTGAGACTCGAAACTGATGTGCGTAATGGGGGCAAAAAGAATCTTGATCAAAACCGTGAGAATAATGATGCTCCAGCCGTAATTGAGCACATAACCGTATAAAAATTTCAGCGCCAGCAGCAGCCAGACTTTAAAAACACCCAAAAATCCGCGCGAGAAATAAGCTTCGAACCCGGCCCCTGTTTGTTTCAGGCTTTCATAATGCTGCGGCCCCGCGTACACCAGAAATTTGCGGGTCTGACGCTCGCCCGCGGCGAGCGTCAGCGGCTCCATGCGCAAGAGGCCGTTCATCGTCGCTTCGCCGGACATGCCGCGCGCTTCTACGGCCACGATCTTCCATTCCGGCCGCACTGCGAGGATATAATATTTTTTTGCCAGCCCCGCCCACAAGGCGGGCTTGACCGCAAAAAAACCTTTCTTCACGATCTTGTCCGCCTTCGCAGTCTCGATTTTTTCTCCGGCGGCAATCGCCTCGTTAAAACGCAGGTCCGCTTTCGCGTCCGGATCGTAGTCCATGTTGTATGCCAATTCCAGCGGGTAGTGCTTTTCGTATGGGGAAAGATTTTCCACGGCAACTTCCACATGGATCACAGGCGCTTCCCGGCTGAGAATAAAAGTTTTTGTAAGACGGTATTCGGCGGGTTTCTCATAAACAAATTCGACGCGGTTGGCTCCGGGCTCCGGAGTCTTCATTTCGAAAACCGTATTGATCAGGTCCGCCGGCTCATGCGCAAGGCGGATTCCAAGCGTGCCCGCGCTGTTATCTTCGCGCGAAAAAAACACCGTGCGGTGCGCCTGCGGGCCGGTTTTGCCGCGCTGTTCGAGATAAAGAACCGTTCCGCCGCGGCTGGAAAAACGAATTTTGTAATTCGGGCTTTCATAATCAAAAAATTGCGGCGCTTGGGCAGGTACCAGCTGCGCGGCCTGCTCAGCAGGGGCGTAGGGGCTCGCGCCCGGCGCAGCATTCATCGCTGGACTGTTTGGAAGCGCGGGAATTTCTGCAGAAGGCCTGGCGTCTTGCCCGGCCGGCGGCACCATGGGCTTGGGCGCAAACCGCGCCATGAAATAGGGATAGCCGATTAAAACCAGCATGGATAAAAGCATGGCCAGCCAAAAATTTTTGCCGAGTTCAGGTTCTTGCTTCAAGGACATCGATTCCCCCAGGATGAAACGGTTGGCATTTTAGTAAACGTTTTGCGGCCAAAAAAAGTCCGCTTAAAAGCCCGCGCGTGCGCAAGGCCTGCTGGGCGTAGTCGGAACAACTTGGATAAAAACGGCAGCACGGTCCCAGCAACGGCGAAATCGAAGCCCGGTAAACCTGAATCATAAAAATCGCGGCGCTTGTGAGAACTTTTAATCCGCTAAAATTTTTGCGCTCTGACATAATAGCAGCAATTCCTTTTCGATTTCTTGATAAGACGGAATGGCGGCCTGCTTGCGGGCCTGCACCACAAGCGCCCATCCGGGTTTTAAACGGTTCTGGTTGCGCCGGAACGCTTCACGGATGCGCCGTTTCCACAAATTTCGTTTGACGGCCCGCAAGTGGACTTTGCGGCTGACCATAATTCCAATCGCAGGTTTGCCCGCAGCAGCGCCGGGCATGCCGCAATCCTCCTGCCGGATCAGCCACGCATTCAAAAGCGTGCCGCGCAAAAACCGGCCCCGCCGGATGGCGGCTGTAAAGGAGTTGGGTTTTTTGACGCGCTGGCTGCGGGGCAAGCGCTGGTCCGTCATAAGCTAAACAGTTAAACCGGCGTCAGACGCTTGCGGCCCTTGAGCCTGCGGCGTTTTAACACTTTGCGTCCGCCCTTGGTGGCAATGCGGGCGCGGTAGCCGTGCTTATTGCGGCGCTTGCGCTTGGAGGGCTGATACGTTCTTTTCACGGGATGTTCCTTTCACAGAATTTGTCCTAGCAGAGAAAACAGGGATTATAGAGAAAAATAAGCGCCCTGCCAATGCTCTTTAAAAAAACTTTCTGCTTTCCAGTTCAAGCGCTGGGCCGCGTGTTAACACAGCCGTCGATCTTCATCCTCGGCGCGGAACGCTGCCTGGCCGCTACAGCAAGGCGCGCTGAATAAATTTGGCCGCAAGCCCTCACCTCATTTAAAAACCCGTGGACTTTTTAGGGTTCCAGAGTAAAATACCCTGCTCCTCAATTCAGGGGCGTTTCAAACTCTAAAAAATAGCCTGTTGGCCTTGTGCTTTTCCTGTGCATAACTGTGCAAAACCTGTGCTTCTATTTCACTGCACTTTCGCCACAACATAGCCAATTAAAAACCTTTGAACTTCCTTAGGATAAGCTGTTAAACCCTGTGTTTTATCTGTGGAAAACCCTTTAAAGACAGCCTTGCCTTCCATGCCCATCACTGAACCCGCGCTGTTGACAGAAACAGACCCGGCGTGGGTTTGGGAAAAGGTCAAAGAATTCCTCGCTAAAGAGTTGAGCGAGCAGGCCTTTAAAACCTGGTTTGGCTCGGTTCGCTGCCTCGCGGCCGGCCCCTCTTCGCTGACGCTGGGCGTGCCTGACAATTATTACGGGCTTTGGCTGAAAAATCATTATGAAGGCCTGTTGCTCGAGGCCTTACGCGCCCTTGCGCCTGGAACCGCTGAGCGCGAAATTCGCTATCAAGTCACAGAAATAGTCCGCTCTCCGGAAGCGGCGCCAGCCTTCCCTGAAGAACCGGAGGCTCCAGCCCTGCAGATAACCGCAACGATTGATCTGAACAAGAGTTACACCTTCGACCATTTTGTGATTGGCCCGGGAAACCGGTTTGCGCATGCCGCGGCCATGGCCGTCGTCGATGCGCCTGCCCGCAATTACAATCCTCTTTTTATTTACGGGCCGGTGGGCTTGGGCAAGACCCATCTGATGCAGTCGGTCGCGCATGAAATCAAGCGTAAAAATCCGGCCTTCAAAGTCCTTTATATTTCGAGTGAAAAATTCACCAACCATCTGATTACTTCGATTCAAAAACGCACGACGCAGGAATTCCGGAACAAATACCGCAATCTTGACCTTCTGTTGATTGACGACATCCATTTTATTGCGGAAAAAGAAGCCACGCAGGAAGAGTTTTTCCATACCTTCAATACGCTCTACGATGCGCATAAACAAATTGTGGTCTCAAGTGACCGCCCTCCGAAGGACATTCCGGGCCTGGAAGAGCGCCTTGTCTCGCGTTTTGGCTGGGGGCTGGTTACCGACATCCAACCGCCGGATTTTGAAACGCGCGTGGCTATTTTGAAAAAGAAAATGGAAAAAGAAACCGTCTGCGTGCCTGATGACGTGTCTTATTTCATTGCGAGTAAAATCAAATCTAACATCCGTGAGCTCGAAGGCGCTTTGATCCGCGTTGTGGCTTATTGCTCGCTCACGGGCGCGCCTTTAACCCTAATCCGGGCCCAAGACATTCTGAAAGACTCTCTGAAAGAAGAAGAGAAAAAAATCAACATGGATCAAATTCAGCATGCTGTGGCGGAGTTTTTTAATCTCCATGTTTCCGACCTTCGCTCCAAAAGCCGGACCAAGTCGGTGGTTTTGCCGCGTCAAATCGCCATGTACCTGATCCGAACCATGACAGGGCATTCCTTGCCTGAAATTGGCCAGTTTTTCGGCGGCCGCGATCACACAACCGTGTTACACTCCTGTCAAAAAATGGAGCGCGATATCGGGCAGGATGTCACGTTTCGCAGGCGTGTTGAGGAAATTCAAGATCTGTTGAAAAGAGGGCGCTAGTTATCCCAGGGTTATAAACAACCTAACTTGTTTTGATTATTTATGTTACGATAGTTTTCAACAAATCCACAAGACTTAATACAACTAAGACTAGTTTTATAATTAACTTTTAGAGAGGGCTAGACCATGGAAATCAAGGTGTTGAAAAGTGCTTTGGTAAAAGCGTTAACGGCTGTGGGTGGTATTGCAGGATCAAAGACCGCGACGCTGCCCATTTTAGCCAATCTTCTTTTGGAAACCCACGGGAATAATGAACTCCAGGTGGTTGCTACTGATCTTGAAGTTGGGATTTCCACCAAAGTTCCGGCGGAAGTGATTAAAGACGGCAGTATCACTGTCCCTTCTAAAAAACTTCAGGATATCGTAAGAGAATTAGCAGAAGGGGAAGTTGAAATTTCTGTGGCAAAAAACAACACGGTTGGTATTAAATCCGGCAAAGCTTATTTTAAAATCATGGGGCTGCCCAAAGAAGATTTTCCAAAACTTCCCGAATTTAAAGAAGAAAATTCAATCCAGCTTGAGCAGGCGATGCTTAAGGATGGATTATCGTTGACGCTCTTTGCAAGCTCAAGCGATGAGACCCGCTATGTTTTAAATGGGGTTTTATTTTATGTGAAAGGAAATAAAGTCCGGTTGGTGGCAACGGATGGCCGCCGGCTAGCTTATATTGAAAAAGAATTTGAAAATAAAAACAAACAATCCTGCGAAATGATCATACCTGCGAAAGCGCTGTATGAGATCAGTAAAAATTTAGCATGGGAGGGAACTGTTAATGTAATCCCTGCTAAAAATCAGGTTGTGTTTCAAATCGGCGATACGTATGTGGTTTCGCGCTTAATCGAAGGGAATTTCCCCAACTACGAACAAGTGATTCCGAAAGAAGAAAAACTTAAGTCGAACCTTAACCGCGAAGAGTTTTTGCAATCCGTGCGGCGCGCCTCGCTTTTGACTTCACCGGAGGCGCCGGCCATCAAACTGGACTTTCTTAAAAATAAAGTCCTAATCTCGTCAAGGTCTCCCAATATGGGCGAGTCGAAAGAAGAAATTAACGCGACTGTTGATGGTAAAGAAATGGCGATCGGTTTTAACCCGCACTATATGGCCGATGTTTTGAAAAACATGGACGTGGAAAGTTTCGACTTTTGCTTGACGGATCCGGACAAGCCGGGGCTGGTCAAGGGCAAAGATGGGTATTTGTACGTTATTATGCCTATGCAGCTTAATTGACGGCTATTGTCTGCTGTCATCTTCGAGCGCGGTAACGCGTCATCCCCGCATGCTTTTGGCAGGGATCTAAACTCACTATGGATGACATCAAAAAAATAGTCGCTGGTCTGATCGGAGACATGGCTGATCCGGAGCGTGTCAAAAGAGGCCGGCTTATGGAGAAGTGGCCGGAGATTGTCGGTAAAAAAATCGCGGATCACACCAAACCTGTGTTTGGCAAAAAGGGCGAGTTGAAAGTTTGGGTCGACCAGTCTGCGCTAGCCTTTGAACTGAAGCAGCGTTATCATCATGTTTTGCTCCAAAGGCTTCAGGAGGCGCTTGGAGATGACGAAATAAAGAGCCTGCGTTTTTATGTGGGACAGATTCGTTAGTCCCGAAGAGAGTTTTAATGGCACAAGTAAAGGAGAAAAAAGTGGCGGAAAAGACAAAACGGAGCGCGGGGCCTAAAGACACCAAGAACCAATACGACGCAACACAGATCCAGGTGTTGGAGGGCGTTGAGGCCGTCCGTAAGCGTCCGGGGATGTATATCGGCGATACCACGGCCCGCGGTTTGCACCATCTCGTTTATGAAGTCGTGGACAACTCCATCGACGAAGCGCTGGCCGGGCATGCCACGATGGTTGAGGTGCTGATCCTATCCGACGGCAGTGTCAAGGTGATAGACGACGGCCGCGGTATTCCGGTCGACATGCATAAGACCCAGAAAAAGTCCGCGCTTGAAGTCGTTATGACCACGCTGCACGCGGGCGGAAAATTCGACAACAAGGCTTACCGCGTTTCCGGCGGCTTACATGGCGTCGGTGTTTCCGTAACAAACGCGCTTTCCGAATGGTGCGACGTTGAGGTCAAACGCGACGGTAAAATTTATCATCAGGGGTATAAAAAGGGCGTGCCTGCGACGAAAGTCACCTCCGGCGGAAAATCCGCCAAGACCGGAACCACGGTCACGTTCATGCCGGACAAAACGATTTTTGACACCGTAGAGTTCAGCTTTGACACGCTCTCCAACCGCCTGCGCGAACTGGCGTTTCTTAACAAGGGCATCCGCATCAAAATTACGGATGAACGCGTTGCCAAAGGCACGAAAGAGAACGTGTTTCTTTACAAGGGCGGCATTTCTGAGTTTATCGAATATCTCAACCGCAACAAAAACCCGATTCAGCGCAAAATCTTCTACGTGGAAAAAACCAAAGACGGCGTCGAAGTCGAAGTTGCGCTGCAGTATAACGACAGCTATGGCGAGGACATTTTTTCCTACGCCAATAACATCAACACGATCGAAGGCGGCACGCACCTGAGCGGTTTTCGCACGGCGCTGACACGCGCCTGCAACAGCTATGCGAAAAACAAAAATCTGCTCAAAGATTTGGAAGGCGGACTTTCCGGTAACGACCTTTCCGAAGGTCTGGCCGCGGTGGTCAGCGTCAAAGTGCCGCAGCCGCAATTCGAGGGCCAGACCAAAACCAAACTCGGCAACGGCGAAGTCGAAGGGATCGTTTATTCCGTGGTGTATGAAGGGATGAGCCAGTTCTTCGAAGAAAACCCGCCCATTGCCAATAAGATTATTGAAAAAGCAGTGCTGGCGTTTCGCGCGCGCGAAGCGGCGCGCAAGGCGCGTGAACTGACCCGCCGCAAAGGCGCGCTGGATTCCGCTTCCTTGCCGGGCAAACTCGCGGACTGTTCTGAGCGCGACGCCGCTTCCTGCGAAGTTTATCTGGTCGAGGGGGACTCGGCCGGCGGTTCCGCCAAGCAGGGCCGCGACCGCCGCTTTCAGGCCATTTTGCCGCTGCGCGGAAAAATCATCAACGTCGAAAAAGCGCGCATTGATAAAGTTTTGTCCAACGAGGAAATCCGCACCATCATTACCGCGCTCGGCGCTGGCGTGGAAAACGAATTTAACCTGGAAAAACTGCGCTATCACAAAGTCATTCTGATGTGCGACGCCGACGTGGACGGCAGCCACATCCGCACGCTGCTTCTGACTTTTTTTTACCGGCAGATGCGCAAACTCGTCGAAGCCGGGCATGTTTACATTGCCCAGCCGCCGCTTTACAAACTCAAGCGCGGCAAAAGCGAGCGCTACGTGCAGACCGAAGAGGATATGAACGAAATCTTGATCGAGCTGGGCTGCGAAGGCACTTCGCTCAAAGCCAAAAAGGCCAAAGAATCTTTCGCGGACAAGAAACTCGCTGAATTTGTGGCTCTGCTGCAGGGTATCGAGTCGCTTGAAAACACGCTGAGCCATAAAGCGCTTTCACTCGAGCAGTATCTGGCCGAAACAGAAAAACAGAAAGCGTTTCCGCAGTACTTTATGCGCGTGATCCAGGAGAATGCCGAATTCTTTTTTGCGGATGAAGCGGCCCTGGAAAAAGCCAAGAAAAAATATGCTAAAGCGGCCCCAAAGGTTGCAATCGAGGACGAGCCGGAAAAGAAATCTAAAAAAGGCGAGGCTAAAGGGACGGACGAAAAAGCGGCAGAAGAGGAAGCGGCCGAAGAAACCGTGATCGAGCCGTACGAAGTCACCGAGATTCTGGAGGCGCACGAATTCGAAAAAGCCAAAAAGAAACTCGAAAAATACGGCTTCAAGTTAGAGCAATACCTCGGCATGGAAGGCGACGAATTTACGCTGCAGCACGAAAAAAAAACGCTGACGGCGAAATCCTTAAAAGGCGCGCTGGCGCTGATCAAACAGCAGGCCAAGCAGGGCATGAATCTGCAGCGCTATAAAGGTTTGGGAGAAATGAACCCTTCCCAGCTTTGGGAAACGACCATGGACCCCGCCACGCGGACGGTGCTTCAGGTGAAGCTTGAAGACGTCGTGGCTGCGGACCAGATTTTTACGGTTTTGATGGGCGACAATGTGGAGTCGCGGCGCGCGTTCATTGAACGCAACGCGCGCGCAGTCCGCAATTTAGACGTCTAAAAACACAAGCGCTAAAAAAGGAAAAAATATGGCTGATGAGAATCTCTATTCGATGAACGAACGGGTTCTGCCGCGTCCGATTGAAGACGAAATGAAAGAGTCTTACATCGACTACGCCATGTCCGTCATCGTGGGCCGCGCCCTGCCCGATGTGCGCGACGGCCTTAAGCCCGTGCACCGCCGCATTCTTTTCGCGATGAATGAACTCGGCCTTGCGCACAGTAAACCCTATAAAAAATCCGCCCGTATCGTCGGTGAAGTGCTGGGTAAATACCATCCGCACGGCGACACGGCCGTTTATGACACGCTGGTACGCATGGTGCAAGACTTTTCGCTGCGTTACCCGCTGGTGGACGGGCAGGGAAACTTTGGTTCGGTTGACGGAGACCGCGCGGCCGCCATGCGTTACACGGAAGCGCGCCTGGCCTCCGTCAGCGCCGAACTTTTAAATGATATTGATAAAAATACGGTGGATTTTACGCCGAATTTTGACGAATCACTCGAGGAGCCGCTGGTCCTGCCATCTGCGATTCCCAATCTTTTGGTCAATGGGTCGAGCGGCATTGCCGTCGGCATGGCCACAAACATTCCGCCGCATAACATGAAAGAAGTGGTCAACGCGATTCTGGCCTTGATTGAAAATCCCGCCATCACGGTCAAAGAAATCGGCAAGACCATCAAAGGCCCGGATTTTCCGACAGGCGGACTCATTCTCGGGCGCGATGGCATCCGCAGCATGCAGGAAAAGGGCCGCGGCCGCATCGTGATCCGTGCCAAGGCGGCCATCGAAACCAGCGATAAACGCGAAGCCATCATTATCACGGAAATCCCTTATCAGGTGAATAAGACCAACCTGATTACGTCGATTGTGGCTTTGGTTGAAAACAAAAAAGTTGAAGGCATTCACGATATTCGCGATGAGTCCGACCGCGACGGCATGCGCATCGTGATCGAACTTAAAAAAGATGCGATCGCCCAGGTCGTGCTCAACCAGCTTTATAAGCACACCCAGATGCAGGACACCTTCGGTGTCATCATGCTCGCGTTGGTGGATGGGCAGCCGCGCGTGCTCAACATCAAACAAATGCTCGAACATTTTGTCGAGTTCCGCGTGCAGGTCGTTATCCGGCGCGCCCGCTTTGAACTTGATAAAGCCGAAGCGCGCGCCCACATCCTGGAAGGCCTCAAGATCGCACAGGCCAATCTCGACAAGGTGATTAAGCTGATCCGCGCCTCCAAGAGCCCTGAGGCCGCCAAAGAAGGTTTGATGGAGAGTTTCAAACTCAGCGCGCTGCAGGCCCAAGCGATTCTTGAAATGCAGCTCCAGCGTTTGACGGCGCTGGAACGCAACAAAATCGAAGAAGAATATCTCGCGCTTCTGAAACGCATCGAATACCTGCAGGGTATCTTGAAAAGCCGCAAGAAACAGTTGGATATCGTGCGGGATGAGTCGCTGCAAATGGTGGAAAAGTACGGCGATGAGCGCCGCACGCAGATTGTAGCGGCCGAAGAAGAGATCGATATCGAAGACCTGATCGCGGAAGAAGACGTCATCATTACGATTTCCAATGCGGGGTACATCAAGCGCATTCCCGTGTCCGCTTACCGCAAGCAGAGGCGCGGCGGCTCAGGCGTGACCGGCGCGGGCATGCGCGACGACGAAGATTTTATCGAGCACATGTTTTTGTCTTCCACGCACGATACGATTATGTTTTTCACCAATCGCGGCCGCGCTTACTGGCGCAAAGCCTATCAGATTCCGGAAGCCTCGCGCCAGGCCCGGGGCAAGGCCATCGTCAACCTGCTCTCGCTTGCGCAAGACGAGGGAATTTCGAGTTTTCTGCAGGTCAAAGAGTTTGACGACAAACGTTTTGTGGTCATGGTCACGAAGAACGGCGTGATCAAGAAAACCAATCTCATCCAGTATTCGCGTCCGCGCACGACCGGCATCAATGCGATCTCTCTGCGCGACAAAGACGAGCTCGTTTCTTGCAAAATCACAAAAGGCAATGACGAGATTTTTATCGCCACGCGCAAAGGCAAGGCCATTCGCTTTCCGGAAAAACAGGTGCGCGAAATGGGCCGTACGGCCGGCGGCGTGCGCGGCATGTCGCTCGAGAAAGGCGACGAAGTCATTGCCGCGGAAGTCGTGGATTTGAAAGCCACGGCGCTGAGCGTCTCGGAGCTGGGCTTTGGTAAAAAGACGCCCTTCAAAGAATATCGCCTGCAATCGCGCGGCGGCAAGGGCACGATCAATCTCAAGGTCACGCCGAAAAACGGCCCCGTGGTCAAAGTCCTGCCTGTGGCGGATGAAGATGAAGTCATTCTTGTGACCACCAAGGGCCAGGTCGTACGCTGCCCGGTCAATCAAATCCGCACCTCCGGCCGCAACGCTCAAGGCGTGCGTGTCATCCGCTTGAAAGAAGGCCATAAGGTGGCCATGGCCGCGCGTGTTGTGGCCAGCGAAGAAGAGGATGACGACAAGCAGCTCGACCTCCTGAGTGAAAAGAAGAAATAAGCGGGGAGCAAAGCTGTGCTTGATCTGAAATGGATCCGCGAAAATCCCGATCTGGTCCGCAAGGGACTCGAGGCCAAGTTTTCCAAGATTTCTTTGGATGACCTGCTGGCTCTTGATCAAGAGCGCCGCGCTTTTCTCAAAGAAGTCGAAGACTTAAAGGCCCAGAAGAACCAAGCCAGCGAAGAAATTGCCCGCTTAAAGAAGTCCGGACAACCTGCCGACGATCGTATTAGCGCCATGAAGGTTGTTTCCCAAAAAATAACCGATTTAGACATTAAAGTGGGAGATTTTTCACTAAAAATAGACAAAATAGTCTATTCTATCCCAAATATTGCCCATTATGACGTGCCCATAGCCCCGGGTCCAACCGGCAATAAAGTCGTCCGAAGCTGGGGAGACCCCCGGAAATTGGACTTTAAAGCCAAAGACCATCTCGATTTGGCCACCCAAAACGGCTGGCTCTCCATGGATTTGGGTAGCAAAATTACGGGTTCTGGTTTTCCGGTTTACAAAGGCGCCGGGGCGCGGCTTGAACGCGGGCTGATCAACTTTATGATTGATTTGCATACGCGCAAACACGGCTATACCGAAGTTTGGGCCCCGGCGCTGGTGAACCGTGCGTCGATGACAGGCACGGGCCAGCTTCCCAAAATGGAAGAGGATATGTACAAGCTCAAAGACGATGATCTTTTTTTGATTCCCACGGCCGAAGTGCCCATCACCAATCTTTTGCGCAACGAAGTTTTAAATGAAGAAGACTTGCCGGTGAAGTACACGGGCTATACGCCGTGCTTCCGGCGCGAAGCCGGCTCCTACGGCAAAGACACGCGCGGGCTTTCGCGCGTGCACCAGTTTGACAAAGTCGAGATGGTGAAATTTGTCCATCCCGACAAAGGGCTGTCCGAACTAGAACTTCTTGTCGGCGAAGCCGAAGCTGTTTTGCAGGCGCTGGAATTGCCTTACCGCGTTTTGCTTTTAGGTTCGGGCGATATGAGTTTTGCGGCCGCGAAATGCTACGACCTGGAAGTCTGGGCGCCGGCCACCGGCAAATGGTTCGAAGTTTCCAGCTGCAGCTGGTTCAGCGATTTTCAGGCGCGCCGCGCTAATATCCGTTTTCGTTCGAAAGCCGCAAAGAAAATGGAGTTTGTGCATACGCTGAACGGCTCCGGATTGGCGCTTGCGCGTATCGTGTTGTGCCTGATGGAAAATTTTCAAAAGGCGGACGGCTCGATCGAACTGCCCGAGGCGCTGCGCAAATATACCGATTAGTTTTTATAGAGGCCAGGCATGCCTGGCCTCTATAAAAACTTGAGATTCGACCGGAAGGGAACGGTTTGAAACCGTTCCCTGGCAGAAATTTTTTTGGAGGGATGGCAGAGTGGTCGAATGCGACGGTCTTGAAAACCGTTAGGGCTGCAAGGCTCTCGTGGGTTCGAATCCTACTCCCTCCGCCAGCTTCACTTAAATTTTAAAAGCAAAAATTTTCATTCCGAAGGCGAAAAGTTTTTGCCTATAGAATAAAAGCTGGCGGATGTCTTTCACAGCGTAGTCGATGTGAAAGTCTCCGTGGCGAACAGCGGGCAAAATTTTATCCTATTCAGCGCGCAAGCGCCTCGATAGAATATCCGCCCTGTATTTTTCTGACCTTATGGAGAGGTGGCCGAGCCCGGTTTAAGGCAACGGTTTGCTAAACCGTCGTAGCATGAAAGTGCTACCGGGGGTTCAAATCCCCCCTTCTCCGCCATTTTCATTAGAAAGAAAAAAGCCCGGCTCATTCGAGAAGCCGGGCTTTTTTGTTTTAAACCGGATTGTTTAGTTGCCGCAGACCAGTTGGCCGTTGCGGTTGGAAATTTCGCGGCTGCAGCCTGCCAAATGCAGATTGGCCGGTTTCATCATGCCTTTCTCATCCGGGCACGTGCAGGTCAGCATGTCCAAATTGCGCATGCAGCCCATGCAGGAATATTGATACGAACCTTCCGGCAGATTTTTCATATCCGCTTGTGCTGCCGGCACTGCCAGACCCAGAACCGCGAACGCTAGCCCTAATGTTTTAATCATTGTTATCGCTTTCATACAAGCCTCCCTGAAAGGTGATCGTGCCTATCTCATTAAAGAATAGCAGAAAACCGGCCTTTCGGGTATCGGGCGAAGCCGTTTTTTAAGCCCGGAATTTTTGACAGCGGGCGGTCCCCTAAAGCCAAAACACCTTGCAATTCAGCGAAAAACCGCCTCTAATACTCAGCGTTTGCACACGAAAGGGCATGGGTTTCCGCATTTCTAACAGGACTTCCGGAGGAGTTTATGGGCTGGAGCTTTTTTCCGAAATCGCTTTTACCGCAAACGTTTGATTTTTTCACGCTCTTTGATAAGCAGGCCGATTACGCCGTCCAAGCCGCCACTGAATTTGCACGGCTCGTCAAAGATTTTGACGTGAACGCCGAAGAAGTCCACACGATGAAAGAGATCGAGCATCAGGGCGACCAGGTTGCGCTGCAGGTGATGGATCAACTCAACAAAACCTTCATTACGCCGTTTGACCGCGAAGATATCCACGCGCTTTCCAAAGAGCTCGATAACATCATCGATATGATTTACACCATCACCAACCGCCTGCGCATTTATAAGGTGTTGAGCACGGACCGCAATCTGGCCGAATTTTCGCGCGTCATTGAAATGGCCGTCAAGGGTGTCGCCCAGGCCGTCAAAGGGCTGCGCGATACCAAGAAGTACAAAGACGTGCTGAAGGCCTGCGTCGAGGTCAATAATCTCGAAACGCTGGGCGATAAAATGCGCGATGACATGCTTCTGGATCTGTTCGAAAAGTACGCTGCTGATCCGGTTTCGGTGATCAAGTGGAAAGAAATTTATCAGGATGCGGAAACCATTCTGGATGTCTGCGAAGACGTTGTGCACGTCATCGAATCGATTATCGTCAAACAGGCATAAGGACGGCCGTGACCACGTACATTGTTTTTCTGATTTTCCTCGCGCTTCTATTTGATTTCCTAAACGGATTTCACGATTCTGCCAATTCGATTGCCACGATCGTCTCGACCCGCGTATTGTCCCCGCAGAAGGCTGTTCTTTGGGCCGCTTTTTTTAACATGCTGGCATTTTTTGTTTTTGGCCACCACGTGGCCAAAACCATGGGCAAAGGCATCATCGATATCCACATCATCGATAACCACGTTATTTTCGGAACACTGGCCGGCGCCTGCCTCTGGAACCTCATTACCTGGTATTTTGGTTTACCGACAAGTTCCTCGCATGCGCTGATCGGCGGGCTGATCGGTTCGGGCCTGGTCAAAGCAGGCCCGGCCGCACTGGTTTCCGCCGGCATCACGAAAACCGTCACGTTTATTTTTATCTCGCCGATGGTTGGTTTGATTCTGGGAATTGCATTCGGCGTTGCGGTGTCTTGGATTTTTAAAAAGCTGTCGCCGTATCAAATCGACGGTTTTTTTCGCAAAGGCCAGTTATTTTCTGCCGCGCTTTACAGCCTGGGGCATGGCGGCAACGATGCTCAAAAAACCATGGGAGTTATCGCCAGCCTGCTCTTTAGCGCCGGCCTTATGGGCAAAGAATTCGAGATTCCTTTATGGGTCGGCATTGCCTGCTATCTGGCCATCGGCTTGGGCACGATGTTCGGCGGCTGGCGCATTGTCAAAACCATGGGCCAGAAAGTTGCCAAGCTGCGGCCCATGGACGGTTTTTGCGCAGAATCAGGCGCAGCCGCTACTTTGTTTCTTTCCTCCTCGCTGGGCGTGCCCGTCAGCACAACGCATACCATCACCGGTGCGATTATGGGCGTGGGCTCCCTGCGCCGCGTCAGCGCCGTGCGCTGGGGCATGGCCGGCACCATTGTCTGGGCCTGGATTCTTACGATCCCATGCTCGGCCACCCTCTCCGCGCTTTCCTACCTTTTTGCCGTCCGGTTTTTTTAGCGCGCTTCGTTAACTTTTGACCCCGTTTGGCCCCTAAAACTTGACCAGGGAGTTTAAAGAGGGGCCGCTACACTTTGCCGCTGCCAGGACGATAAATAATGTTGGTATGGCTGGGGCGTTCCGAGGACAGTTCAATGGAAAATTAAGAGATGATTTGAATGAAGGGCTCAAAAAAAGTCGCCGTTGTCCAATCTAACTATATTCCCTGGAAAGGCTATTTTGACCTGATTCAGCAGGCGGATGAATTTATTCTGTTCGATGATATGCAGTACACCAAAAGGGATTGGCGCAACCGGAATAGGATTAAAACGGCGCAAGGTCCTGCTTGGCTGACGATTCCGGTGGAAGTGACGGGCAAGTTTTCTCAGAAAATCAAGGAAACGGTTGTCGCCGATCCGGACTGGCCGGCGGCGCACTGGAAAACCATCAACCGTAATTACGCTCAGGCGCGCCATTACTCCGATTTTAAAGACCGGTTCGAAGCGCTGTACTTGGGATGTATTGAAAAAAATTTAAGCCAAATTAATTACCGGTTTCTTAAGACGATTTGCGATATCCTGGGCATTAAAACTAAAATTTCGTGGTCCATGGATTATCAGCTGATCGAAGGCAAGACCGACCGGCTGATTGATTTGTGCAAACAGGCCGGCGCAGCCGAATATATTTCAGGGCCTTCCGCCAAAGGATATTTAGACGAAGCCTTGTTTGCGCAGGAGGGGATACGGTTGACTTATATGAATTATTCCGGCTATCCGGCCTATACGCAGTTGTTTCCTCCCTTTGTGCACGAAGTCAGCATTTTAGATCTTATTTTTAACGAAGGGGACAGTGCGAAACAATCGATGCTGAGTTTTAAGGATGCCCCGGCTCGAGACAGCGGGCGTTAAGAGACTCATGAAGAAACACGGGAAGAATCAGTTTGCCGGCATCCTCTCGCATGTGGCGCAGTATTACGGCGAAAAAATTCTTCAGCACGGCACAACGGCACGAGGCGTGGATTGGAATTCGGCAGAATCGCAACTTTTGAGATTTGAACAGCTTCTCAAAATTCATCGCGGCGAGTCTTTTTTTACGGTCAATGATTATGGCTGCGGCTACGGAGCGCTGGCGGCTTATTTGACCCAACAAAGGAAGCGGTTTGAATACCGGGGCTTGGATGTTTCCGGCGCCATGATTGCCAGCGGTAAAAAACTGCACCGCGCCAAGAAGCGGGTCCGGTTTTTTACCCAAGAGGCTGCGCTGGCCCCCGCCGATTACACGGTCGCCAGCGGCATTTTTAACGTCAAGCTTGGAACCACGAATCAAAAATGGAAAGAGTATGTTCTTTATACGCTCAAGGCCATGGACCGGCTGAGCACAAAAGGGTTTTCATTTAACATGCTGACGCGCTATTCTGACAAAGAGCGCATGCGCCCCGATTTGTATTACGCGGACCCGCTTTTTTTATTCGATTTTTGCAAAAGAAATTTTTCTAAAAAAGTGGCGCTGCTGCATGATTATGAACTTTACGAATTTACGATGCTGGTCAAAAAATAAAACAGAAAACGGCTGGTGAGATGATGGGCCCGGAAAAGAAATACGACGTCCTGATCGTTGGAAACGGCGTCTTAGGGTATGCGGCGGCGTTTTGTTTGATGGAGAAAAACAAAGATCTTAAAATCGGGATCATCGGGACGCCCGACAAACGGGGTGCGGCCTCCTGGGCCTCCGGCGCCATGCTGGCTTCGTTTGCGGAAATTGAAAAAGGCTCTTTAGATTCGGAGATTGAAAAATATACCTTTGGCTTAAACCGCAAAGCCGCGGCTTTGTGGCCGCAGTGGGTTGCGCGGATCAATGCGTATGCGGATGAGCGTTTTAAACTGACGCTGAATTTCGGAACCTATGTGCTGCACAATACCCGGGCCGATGAGGCCGACGATGAAAACATCGCTGCGATTCAAGAAGTTCTCGAGCAGCATCGTGAACCCTACGAAATTGCGGACCCTTCAACGATTAAAGGCTATTCTCCCGCCACGGAAGGGCGCTCGTTAAAAATCCTCTACATCCCGAACGAAGGTTTCATTCCGTCTTTTAAAATCCGGGATGCTTTTGAAAATATTTTCGCTAAAAATAAAGCCATCGAAATCATCCCTTCGGCGGCCGTAAAAATCACCGTGGGCGGCAAAGAGAAAGAAATAATCACGGCCGCAAACGCCGTCTATAAAGCGCCGGTTGTGATTTTGGCCGCCGGCAGCAAAACGCAGGAATTGATCGACCAGATTCCTGAAATTAAAAGCCGGATTCCGCGGCAAGTCTACGGCGTGGGGACCGCGCTGATTTTAAAACAGACGTCTTCAGGTGTAACCCCTGAAAAAGTCATCCGGACCGCCAACCGGGGCCTGGCTTGCGGGGTTCATGCCGTGCCTTACGATCAGGAAAGATGTTATATCGGGGCCTCCAATTTTATTTCACCGGTGCCTGAATACCACCCGCGCATTACCAGTTTGTATGCCCTGCTTCAGTCGGCCATGGAACAGGTCCACCGGCTGCACTACAAATCGCAGGTCGAACAAGTGCTGGTCGGCCACCGGCCCACCACCGTGGATACGTTTCCGGTCATCGGCGAAACATCGATCAAGGGTTTATGGCTTGTCTCCGGCACCAAGCGCATCGGCCTGCACATGTCACCTTTCTACGGCGGCTATGTGGCCGCCAAAATCATGGACGGCAAAGACACGTTCGAAAATAAATTTTTACCGGAAAGAAAACTTTTTCATACGATGACGCGCGAACAGGGCATTCGGAAAGCCGTCAAGCACCTGAAGTCAGCCGCGTATCAGCACGAATTGCATCTGCCAAAAGCCGGCTGGGAAGACATGGTCGAAGAGATGCTGAGAAAAAAAGTCGAAAAAATCTATGACGACTGCGGTATTAAAAATTATGGCATTCCTCCGGAACTGCTGGATATGTACCGCTATGGGCACGTCAAAGAGGCCGAGCGATGATGCCCGCAAAAGATCTGAGCGTCATTATTCCAGTCTATAATTCTGAAGCGACCCTCGCGGAATTGGTGGAGAAACTCTGCGGGGAGTTCTCGGGAAAATACGATTACGAAATCATTTTAGTCAATGACGGCAGTAAAGATCAAAGCTACGAGGTTTGCAAAAAAATAGCGGCCGGGAAAAAATTCGTTAAATTTTTATCGCTGTTCCGCAATTACGGACAGATCAACGCGCTCATGGCTGGTTTAAACGAGGCCGAAGGCAAGATCAGCCTTATTATGGATGATGATCTGCAAAATCTTCCTAAGGATACGCATAAACTCATTGCCAAAATCAACGAAGGCTTTGATTTTGTTTTCGGGATTCCTAAAAAACCGAAGCAAAGTTTTTTTAGAATTTTTGGCAGCCGGCTGACCTATTGGATGGCGGAAATCATGCTGGGCAAACCTAAGAATTTGTACCCCTCCAGTTATCTGGCGCTTACGCACGGCTTGGCCCGTGAAATTATTAAATACGGGGGGCCTTACCCCTATTTGTCAGGACTGATTTTTCGCGTGAGCAAAAACGGCACCAATGTCATTGTGGATCAAGACCCCCGCAAATACGGCGTGTCGCAGTACAGCTTAACCAAGCTGTTGTGCTTGTGGCTGAACGGATTTACCAACTTCTCGGTGCTGCCTTTAAGGATCTCTTCTCTTTTCGGGCTTATCGTGGCGCTGATAGGATTTCTCGTGCTTATTTATCTTTTAATTCAAAAAGTTTTTTTTACAACGTTCCTGGGCGGATGGGTTTCCATCATCGGAGCCATTCTGCTTTTTTCCGGGATCCAGCTGCTGGCCTTAGGCATTGCCGGAGAGTACGTCGGCCGCATCTTCATGCTGCTCAATAAGTCCCCCCAATTTTCCATCAAAGAAAGATACAACTGTGGCTAAAATGCAAAAAATGCGCCCGTTCATTCTGAAAGAAACAAATTGGAAAACCGTTGAAAACGGCCACTGGGAAGTCGCGGTTTTGCCGTGGGGCGCGACGGAAGCGCATAATTATCATCTGCCTTATTCTACGGACAATCTGCAGTGTGAATACATTGCTGAAAAAGCCGCGGAGATTGCCTGGGCCAAGGGCGCCAAAGTCATGGTGCTTCCCACGATTCCATTCGGGGTCAATAAAGCCCAGATGGATGTCAAATTCAACATCAACATGAATCCCTCAACGCAATTTCTGGTGCTCAAAGACATCGTGGAATCCCTGAAGACACAGGGGTGCAGAAAACTTCTTATCCTGAACGGCCATGGGGGCAATCATTTTTCACACATGCTCCGCGAACTTTACGATAAAAACAAATTTTTCATCTGCGCGGCGGATTGGTACAAAGCCGCGGATGTGAAAAAACATTTTGTGCATTCAAGCGACCATGCAGGCGAGTTTGAAACCAGCGTGATGCTGCACATTGCGCCTTCTTGGGTGCTGCCGCTCAGCAAAGCGGGTCCGGGCAAAGCCAAGAAGATCAAAATGAAAAGCTTCGAAGAGGGCTGGGTCTGGGCGCAGCGGGCGTGGCTGGGAGAAGTGACCCGCGATACGGGCATCGGCAATCCCGCGCTTTCATCCGCCGAAAAAGGAAAAAAATTTTTAGAGGCAGTCATTCATAAAATTTCCAAGTTATTGATCGAATTAGATCAAGCGCAGCTGGATGACCTCTACAAATAAACTCATGCCCAGCACCGCTCTTTTACTGCGCAGCTTAAAAGACCGGCCCGCGCTGACCGCCTTTTTATTCACGGCCCTATTTTTTCTCGCCCTGTGTCTTCCGGGCAGTCCGCGCTGGGAAACCAATGACGACGTGCATATGTCGATGGTGGCGCACGGCTATGGACTGGCCGCGTACGGCTCGCCGCATCTGATTTATTCCAATGTGCTTTGGGGCTATCTGGTGCGCAGCCTTCCCTCCATCCACGGGGTCTTGGGCTATTCGCTGGCAACCATGACGGTTTTGTTCGTTTCCGGATGGACCCTGCTTTATTTCTTGCTCAGGCTCGGCACGGGTTTTCTCATCAGCGGATTGGCGCTGATTGTGGTCATGGCGCGCCCCGCGTTATTTCCCCAATTCACGATCAATGCGGGTCTTTTGACTATCGCCGCTGTGGCGGGGTTACGGGTCTTTGCGCGTTTCGGAGATTTTAAGAGCCTGCTGGTTTCCTGCCTGCTTGCCTTTATCGCCTATTTGATTCGCAGCCGCGAATGCCTGCTGATTTTTGCCATTGCTTTCCCGCTGCTGCCATGGCAGGCCCTGTTGCAGAGAAAGCCGATGCAGATTGCGATTGCGGTGCTGGCTTTGGCTATGGCATGCGCGACTTTTTTTAACAGCTGGTCCTACCGCGGGCCGGAATGGCAGGCCTTCAAGGAATTGAATGCAGCGCGTACGCCTATTACCGATTGGGGCGCGGGGGGGGCGCTTAAAGAACATCCGGAGATTCTGGCCCGTTACGGATACTCGAAAAATGACATTGAGTTGATCAGCGAAAGATTTTACGTTGATCCGAATATTGCAAACCCTAAAACTCTGAACGCCATGATAGCCGAACTCGGTCCGGGGTTCATGCAGGATAGCAGCCTTCAATCAGGATTGCATGCCCTTGAGGTCTTGCAAATCCCGGCATTCCTGCCCGCATTTTTGGCGGGAATTATTTTGTTTGTAGGCCTACCCCAGTGGCGGGTGGGGCTTGCGTGGGTCTTGGCCCTCGCGGCTTTTTTTGCAATGGGCGCGCAAGGCCACCGCTCCTCGTACCGGGTTTATTTTCCGGTGCTGAGCCTGTTATTCCTTGCGCCGTTTTTCTTGAGACCGGTGAAGTCAGTCTTTTGGCGCTGGATGACCGTGGCGATGCTCGCCGCCGCGTGTGGAGGGACCATCTCCCGGCTTATCCCGTTGTGCGCGGTGTCGCATCAGGTCGTCAAATATGTGAAGCAGGATCTTCAGAAGCTGCGTGACCGCACCCTTTTTACCTGGGGCCCTAGTTTCCCCTTCGAGGTCGCCTTTCCAGTCTTGTCAACCGATCCGATACCCCTGAACCTTCGACTGTACGCCGTCAATGTTTTTATGCATGCGCCTTTCACCGTGTCCGCAGCAGAGCAGCGAGCGGGGCGGGGCATGGTAGAGCGTTTGCGCACCCCGCAGGGAATTTCGATTGTCGCCTCGGAAAAACTGCAGTATTTTCTAAGCGTCTACTGCATCGAACGGTTCAAGGGACTGCCGGAGGGCGGGGACGCCGCGCTTCAAACCAAAACGATCCAGATTAAACATATGCGTTGTGCTCCGCCGCAGTGAGTACAGCGCTTAAAGAAAATACATGACTGAAAAACGCATTCCCTTCAATCAACCGTATATGACCGGCCGCGAACTCGAATACATTGCGCAGGCGCATGCCAATGGACATCTTTCCGGTGATGGACAATTCACGAAAAAGTGCCAAGCTTGGCTGGAAGAAAAAACGGGTGCAAAAAAAGCGCTTTTGACCCATTCGTGTACGGCCGCTCTGGAGATGGCCGCCTTTCTTGCGGACATTCAGCCGGGCGATGAAGTGATTATGCCCTCTTATACGTTTGTATCGACGGCCAACGCTTTTGTACTGCGCGGCGGCGTGCCGGTGTTTGTAGACATCCGGCCGGATACGCTCAACATCGATGAAATGAAAATCGAAGCCGCGGTCACGCCCCGCACCAAGGCGATTGTTCCGGTGCATTATGCCGGCGTGGCCTGTGAAATGGACGCCATTATTAAAATCGCGCGGCGGAACAACCTGCTGGTGATTGAAGATGCCGCGCATGCAGGCCTGGCGTTTTACAAGGGCAAGTCTCTGGGCACGCTTGGCCACTTTGGAACTTATTCTTTTCACGAAACTAAAAATATCATCGCCGGCGAGGGCGGGGCGCTGCTGCTCAATGATTTGAGTTTTGCTGACCGCGCTGAAATTATTCGCGAAAAGGGCACGAATCGAAACCAGTTCTACCGCGGCCAGGTCGACAAATACACCTGGGTGGATATCGGCTCGTCCTACTTGCCGGGTGAAGTGATCGCCGCCTTTTTGCTGGCGCAGATGGAAGCCGCGGAGAGCATCACCGGCTTGCGGTTGAAAATTTGGCAAAAGTACCATGAGGCCCTGGCGTCTTTGGAGGCGGCCGGCGCACTGCGGCGGCCCGTTGTCCCGCAGGACTGTCAGCATAATGCGCATATGTACTACGCACTGCTCTCGCCTGGCATTGACCGCCGGGCGGTTTTGGCCGAATTTGAGCGCAGCAACATTTTATCGGTTTTTCACTATGTGCCGCTGCATTCAGCGCCGGCCGGGCAGCGCTATTGCAGAACCCACGGCGACCTTGCCGTCACCAACGCTGCGTCAGATCGATTGATCCGACTGCCCTTGTGGGTGGGCCTTACCGAAACTCAGCAAAATAAAGTCATCGAAGCGCTGCGCCGGGCCGTGAAAAGCGCCTAGATTTCTAATCCCATACCCAAATTATGATGCCTTTCAAAAAACATTTTTTGCCCGCCGATTTTTTATTCTGCCTCCTCAGCTTGGCCTATCTTTGCGTGGCTTTGTGGCTGATTAAAGATTACGGGCTTGTTTATGACAGTGTAAAAAACATCGATGAAGGGCGGGTTAATCTTCAGTATTTATTACACGGAGGGCCGTTAAGCGCCTTCCAAGAAATTACTGTGGGCTATCAAATCCATGGCTCGTTTTTCTTTATGGTGATGGAACTCTTGAGCGGCCTGCTTTCTCCGGTATGGAAAGACCCGGCGGCATCGCGCCACATTCTTTTACCGCTCCTCACCGTTTTATTTCTGGTCTTTTTTTACCGGGCTTTGCGCAAACAGCAGGGAGGCTTTTATGCGCTCGCGGCTGTTTGTCTGCTGCTATCAACGCCGCGTTTTTTTGGCAGTACGTTCAACTTTGCCAAAGACATCCCTTTATTTGTATTCTGCTCAGGGGCGCTCTTTTTTTTCTATGAATTTATGGAGACCGGAGGTAAAAACTGGAAATTATTTCACGCGTCCGGCTTATGCCTGGGGCTTGCCTTACTGGCCAAGCTTTATGCGCTTGTTGTCCCGCTGATTCTCATTCTTTGGCTAGGCAGTCTTTATTTTTGGCGGCTGCCGTTTCCCAGCGGCGCCGGCTTCCCGCAAGTGGACCGCCGGAAACTTTTCTTGCATGCCGGCCTTAGTCTTGTTGTCATCTCGGCGCTAGGTCTTCTTTTTTATGCGCCTGCATTTCTCGGGATCGAAGCAAAAGGTAAAATGCTGGAATTTAAATACGACATTATTTTCAGGCCCCACATCGGCGCTTCAGTCCAACCGTGGAATTTGTATGCGCTCAAGGCCATTCTGCTGACTCTGCCGCTTGGCGGACTGATGGCTTTTTGCGCCGGCATCTTTTGGCTGATCTGGAAAAAAACCAGGACAGCTTGGGATGCTTTAATCGCGCTCTGGCTGATCGTGCCGTTGTTATTGCCCTCGACCTCTTATTTGCGGGCCTACGACGGCATCCGGCTTTTTATGATCTTTTTCGTTCCCTATGCTGTCTTAGGCGCAAGCGGTTTAGCCGCCGTTTCCGAAGTATTTAAGAAATGGTTTCCCCGGGTGCGGCTGCCGGTTTTTTTTCTGCTCGTGGCTGCGGTGACGGGCTCTCAAGTTTGGGCCGTGGCCGCGACGCACCCCGATCAATCGCTTTATTTCAATGCTCTGACCGGCGGTTTGCGCGGCGCGCAGGCCCGCGATACCCTGTATGCTTATGACTACACTTTCAGTTCGCACCGGCGTGCTGCACAATGGGCCAATGTGCATCTGCCGCCGGACGCTGTCCTAATGGTCACTAGCCCCACAAGCCAGGTGTTACTGCAGTATGCGGGATTGCGGCCGGATATTCGCTGCGTAACGATTCAAGAAAACCATCTGCCCAACGCGGGCGGTTTTGTTTTAATGCCGTTTATTACCGGAAAGTCCAACAAATACACCGTCGGGAAAATTCGTTTAGACGACATCCGGAAAGTTTTGAAGAGCGCACGCCCAATTTACACCCTGAAAAGTCATGGCGGCCGCCTCCTAGAAATTTATTTTATGAACTCTTGAGGGGTATAAAAAGAACCCGCTCCTGACGCGCAGGGGATAGCGGTTTCTCCTACCCAATTCCTTCGAATTTTTGTATACTTTCACGCTCTTTCCCGCGCTGTCGACGAATCTTCCGGGATAAATTAATAACTCGAGTTTGGCATTTTTCAGGAATTCCTTCTCCCACAGGGGAGAGGGAAAAGTGCCAAACCCAAGTTATCACAACTTATTTTGATAGAGCAGGTTGCAGCTTTTTGATTCTAAAGCCTCGGGGCAAAAAAGGTTCTGACATGACAAGTTCGATCATCGATAAGGCCGCAGAAAAAATTTTGGATATCGGCTGCTCAACCCATAAGATGCCGGGCTCCATTGGCGTCGATATTGATCCAGCTTCTCAAGCCGATATTCTTCATGATTTAAATCAGTACCCTTACCCCTTTGAGGCCGCGTCCGTTGATGTGATTTATGCCAAACATATTATCGAGCATTTAGCCCTCCCCAGAAAATTCATACATGAGTTTTATCGGATCTTAAAACCGGGAGGGACCGCCTATATTGAAACGCCTCATTTTTCCTGCCGGGTGGCGTATTCAGAGCCGGAACACAAACTTTTTTATTCTTACTTTATGTACAACGAACTTTTAAAAGGGCTGGCCTTTAAAGTGCTGCGTCAAAAAATTACCTTTCATAAGATTTACCGCGGTTTAGGCATCAGTTGGCTGGCCAACAAATTTCCCGATACGTATGAGCGGTTTTGGACCTATATTTTTCCGGCCGAAAATGTCATTTTGCAAGTTCAAAAATGATATTGTCAGGCAGGGGAAACAGTTAATGAGATATGCGCCCGTAGTTCAATCGGATAGCGCCCTTTAAATCGTAAAGGAGCAAATCATCAAATTTTCTTTCCTTTTTATCCCTGTCTTTAAACCACGATTTCTTCCCTCCCTTTTCTGCTAAGTATGCCCAATCGAAAATCCGTCCGGACACTTGTTGAAGAAAGTCATATTGATCTTAAAAAGATTCTTGAGCATCTGGAGGTTGAAAAAAAATATCTCGGAGAATACGTTGTGAATCATGTGGAAAAAATTTTGCTGCCGATGTTTAAAAAACTGAGGAGCAACACCACGAGCATCGAAGAAAAACACCTCGACCTTTTGGAGTCTAATTTGAAGGAACTTGGGAAAAAATTCGGGATGGCCCTTTCAAAATTTAAAGATTTAACCCCGAAAGAAGAGCAGATTTGTAATATGATAAAAAATGGTCTAAGCACAAAAGAGATCGCGCAGCTTTTTAACATTTCGGACCTTACCATAGGCACCCACCGCACGAACATCAGAAAAAAACTCAAAATTTCCAATCATAAAGCTAATTTGGCCGTCTATCTTCAGCGGAATTAATTTTTTTTACCCCGTACCTTTCCTACAGAGTCTCTCCCCGATTAACACTGATCCCGGAATTTGAGAATTTGCCGTTCATCTCTAAACGATTTTAAAAAGCATTTTCTAAACCAGAGCGCTATTGACCATGAATTTTAATCGCACGGCAAGCACAGCTGCTTTTTTATTGATGGGATTCCTCCTATTTAAACCCGCCGCTTTTGTTTTTGCGCTCGGAGAGGAAACGGCAGCGATTGCCATTGAAGAAGAGACCGCGGTTCATGAGGAAGAAGAAGCTGTCCTCGAGCAAGAAAAGGAAGCGGAGGAGCAGGCCGCTGCGTCGATTGATACAACCTTGCCCTTTGACGGCACTTCTCTCTCAGACAGCCTTGTTGATGAAGAAACCGTTGTGAGTACAACCGTTGAAACCGGAACAACTACGGAAATTAATTCTGGTGAAACCAGCGCCGCGGTCGAAGCGGAAGTTGATGCCGGGGCCGCAACGGATGCCATAGGGATTGAAACGGAAACTACCGCTGACACCACGGCGACCGTGGATACCGGAACAGCGTTTGAAACCGGGGCTGCCGACACTTCGCCGGTGGGAGGCACAACGGAAACAGCGCTTGAATCCGGGACCGAATTAACGCCGGAAGAAACAACCGGAAGTGTTGAAACAGATACGGAACTAAATGTGGAAACCAATGCCGGTGAAACGGACGCTGCGGTTGAAGCAGAAGTGAGTACTGGAACGACTGACACCGGCGCTGTTTCCGAAACCGAAACCGGAGACGCAACTGCTGAAGCAGGAATCGACACGGACGCAGCGGTTGAACCCGAGACTGGCGCGGTGGCCGGTGAAACCAATGCCGACATTGAAGCGGAGATTGATCCCGCCACAGCAATCGAAGAAATAGACACTGCCATCGAAGTTGAGGCTGAAGTGGATACGGGAATAACGGTTGGTGAAACAGAGACGACTCCAGAAGCAGAAGTCGAGGTAGAAGCCGGCACGGACACAACAGCCGAAACGGAAACTGAATTAACGCCGGAAGAAACAACCGGAAATGTTGAGGCAGATACCGAAG
>JAHFHF010000137.1 GCA_023247055.1 Candidatus Omnitrophota bacterium | reverse complement strand
CAAAAATAAACAGTATTGGGGCCGCATGCAGCGCATTTATTAGCGCGGGATCCGGGTTTCCAAGTAGAAAATCGAACGGTTTGAGACGGCGGCAGCTTCTCTTGAGGCAATTTCAAAAGAAATAGACGCTTTCGTTGCGTTAGCGCCCGAGGAGCAGCGTTTTGAAATCTGGGATGAGCATCTCCGCGAATTCAGCCGCCGTAAGGCGGAATTGCTGCAGAGCCAAGCTGAAATCAAGCAATCCTTATACGCGGCCTTCGATAAAGTGAGAAAACCTGATATCGAGGGGTTGGCCGGCCGGTTTGCCCGCGTATTCACGGACCTTTACAGCGGCCGGCTGTCGACGGACGATCTTCTTGCCGGTCCGCGCTTCGAGCCGCCGTTGACACAAATTTCCACCTCCTTTGATCTCATGCAGTATTTGAACAGGTATAACGTTCCCTCCGAAGAGGAGGACAATGTTTTGGCGATGTTCGGTGAATTGGTGCTGAAAGATCCCGTTTCGTTTCTGTTCTTTGAACGTGTTTTTGGCTATGCGGCAGCAGCAGCACCGCTTGAACGCAACCGGCTCTATTACGTCGCTTCACTTGTGGCCGGAGCCAAGCAAAATGAAGGCTTTTTTGAATATGGAGGAAACAAAATAGCTTATGGTAATTTGCCTGAGGACTTTCTGCGCTGGATTGTAGCCGTCCAGCTGCCTTTCGAAAAGATCCCGCAAGTTTATGGTTTGTATTTAAAACAAGGGCCTATCACAGAAATAGATCCAAAGCCGGATAGCCTGCTCAGGATCTTTGGCAAATTGATGGCGGCGGATGAAAAGGCTTCTCTTTTTCTGCAGAAACTAGAACGGCATATCCGCTCCGGGCTTTCGAAGGAGATGCTCGGTTATATTTTGACGCTGGTATTGGACTTTCAGGCGGATGAAGCTGCGCCGGATAGCGCTGTTTTCAGCGATAGCTTTATCCGTTGGATTTTAGCGCGCCAGATACCGGCCAGCGCCTTGAGCTTTGCGCATTCTCTCCATCTGGAAAATGAAAATAAAAAGCCTACGGACCCCACAGACGGAAAAGTGAGCCGGGATGAGTTGGGCAAGCGTTTCACCCATGCATGGAATCTTCAAAAACAGAAAATGCGCCTATCGCCTGAGGTTTGGCATGGCCTTGCCGCCGCTTCAAGAATTCTGCATTCCCAAGACACGGTGATCGAAATCAATTCCGAATCTTTTGCGCAAACGATTCGCGAAGCGGGCATGGAACCCGGCGAAATTATTTTTCGTGCAAGCCGGGATGGACATAAAACAGTTGAAATTTTAAGCCGTAACCGCAGCTTGATTGAAGCCAGCGGCATTGATCTTTCGGAGGTCGCGCCGGAGGCACAAGACCCGGTCCCCATCGGATTTGCCTTAGTGGCCGAAGAGGCGAACCAGGCTTATATCGGCGTTTTTCAACCCTATTTGCGCGTGCGTAAAGACCGTTACCCTGAAATGGCTGACTACATCGAGAGAATGATGGTGCTTTTTGCCCGTGCGCTGACCGGATATGGGGATGCTTTCTTCGATAAAGCGGGCAGCGGTACCCAAGTTTATTTCAGCACACCCAGCAGTCAATTGGCCGCCAAAGGGGATGAACTTCCGCCGACCACCGCAGCCCATTACTATCTCGATATTCCCCGCCAGTTGGCCATGATTTTAATTCCACTGGCCGACCCGCTCACTTTAGAGCATCAAAGAAGCAGTCATTTTGTCTGGATCCGTCCGCAAACGAATCTAACCGGGCGCTCGGAAGTTCGTTCATCAGTACGGAATGCTCCGCCAGCATTCAGCAGGCAGAATATACGCATCCTGATCGCCGAAGATTTCAGGCCATTGACGACAAGACTCGAGGCGTTATTAAAACAGCAAGGCTATCAAAACGTCCGTGTGGTTAATACCTTGGCTGGTTTCAGGGAGATGATGACGGCGGGGGAAAACCTTCCGCATATTTTGATTCTAGACCGCCATCTTGGCGATGGCGGAGATGCCGTGCGATTGATGGTCAATTTGCAGCAAAATGGAATGCGAATCGGCCGTGATCAACAGGGAATGGCCGTGATTTGGAATTCATTTACAAAACCCAGAAATGATGAAGAACTTGCTTTGATTGATTATTACGCCGACGTCCGCCGCGATCCAAAATGGCCGCCGCTGCGGGGCAAAGCCGATAATCCCGAAACACTGGCAGACCGCATTGACGAAGCCATGGAAGAATTGAATCAAAGGCCTCTGATAAAACCAGAGCCGGCGGCATCAAAATCTCCGGAACCGGTACGGACTCTTTCTGATGCGGCGAAAAATAAAAACCGGCTGGAAATAATCAAAGGGTTCCGCGATCTTGCGGACAAAGAAATCCTGGGTGCCGGTTCACTGCGGTTTAAGATTTCTTATCCTGACGGAGATATTTCTGAAGACACCCTGCGATTGACCGTGCGATTAACGCAAGGACAAACGGTTGTGGACCTTCAGT
>JAHFHF010000136.1 GCA_023247055.1 Candidatus Omnitrophota bacterium | reverse complement strand
ATGAATTTTAATTTCAATCCTTTTCATCTGGTCAGCTGCTACGGGGCTTTTGGATCAGTCACCAAAGAACGGTATGAAATTGTGGTTGAAGGCACCGGCGCGCCGGTGCCTTCGCCCGTTGCAGCATGGCGTGAATATGAGTTCAAAGGCAAGCCCGGCGATCTCATGCGTACGCCGCCGCAATATGCGCCTTATCACCTGCGGCTGGACTGGCTCATGTGGTTTCTGCCTTTTTCCATGCGGGTGGCGGACCATCAAGTTTTAGTCCGTGGTTATCCGGTATGGTTTTTGAGGTTTTCGAAAAAATTGCTTGAAGCAGACCCACAGACGCTGGCACTTTTGCGGTCCGACCCTTTTTCCGGACGGCCACCGCGCTTTGTGCGTGCCCAAGTTTATCTTTATCATTTCACGAGCGCCGCAGAGCGCAAGAAGACCGGCGCGGTATGGACGCGGGAACTCATCGGCGATTACCTGCCTCCTGTCAACCTGGAACGGTTGAAGGGTGTTCTAGGGTAAAGTGACCGTCTTGCAAATGCGGTGAATGCGTGTTATATTCTCCGCATATAAAGCGGAGAATAAGAATGCTCTATATTCACCAACTTCCAAACTGGCCAAAACTTAGCTGGGATCATCCAACGATTGCGGCATTACTCGGCCCTGTCCGCCACCGCCAGGGGCGGCTTCTGGGACGAATGGAGGCGCTTGGATTTACTCTTCGCTCCGAAGCCGTGCTGCAGACTCTGACGCTTGATATCATCAAAAGCAGTGAGATTGAAGGCGAGATTTTGGATGCGGACCAGGTGAGGTCGTCTATCGCGCGCAAGCTCGGTATGGACATTGCGGGCCTTATTCCGTCCGATCGTCATGTGGATGGCGTAGTGGCAATGATGCTGGATGCTACGCAGAATTATCCTAAGGCGCTCACTCAAGAGCGCCTTTTTGGCTGGCAGGCAAGTCTTTTTCCCAACGGTTACAGCGGTATGCATAAGATTATTACGGGCGCCTGGCGCGACGATAGAAAGGGGCCCATGCAGGTTATTTCCGGGCCTGCCGGGCGTGAGAAAGTGCACTTTGAGGCGCCCAAGGCCGCGCGCATCGAAAAAGAAATGAAAACTTATCTTGCCTGGTTCAACAGACCGGCTGCGCCTGCAATCCAGCCAACGGAAGTTGAGCCTGTGCTTAAAGCCGGCATCGCCCATTTGTGGTTTGTGACCCTTCATCCTTTTGAGGATGGGAACGGCCGTTTGGCCCGGGCAATTACAGATATGCAGCTCGCGCGCGCAGACGGCAGTGCGCAGCGTTTTTACAGCATGTCCGCGCGAATCCGCAAAGAACGAAAAGCCTATTATGAGATTCTTGAAACGACGCAAAAGAAAACGCAGACTCAAGGCCAAGGCGTGAGTTCCAGCGCAGGGATCGATATTACGGCTTGGTTGGAATGGTTTCTCGACTGTCTGGATCGGGCGCTTGATGCAACGGAAACCACCTTAGCCGATGTGCTCAGGAAGGCGCGTTTCTGGGAGCGTTACCCGGCTGAATCGATCCATGAACGGCAGCGAACCATGATTCATAAATTGTTTGAAGGATTTGAAGGAAAGTTGACTTCCTCCAAATGGGCAAAGATTGCAAAATGTTCGCAGGACACGGCCCTCAGGGACATTCTCGAACTGGTTCAGAAGGGTATTCTGATCAAGGATTCCGCGGGCGGGCGCAGCACAAGCTATCGGTTAAATAATATATTTTAGTTTTCGTGCCGTGATTCCAAGTGATTTAGTCATACTTAATGGAGAAAACCCGCCGCATTATTTTCTACCTGTTCGCATTGGTCGGCTGAGAGTGAGGTGGGCGTTTGGGTTTGCAGCAAGCGTGTCCGGCATGACCGTGTCTTATTCCCTGGACTTACCTACGGCACCCGCGATTATCTGTGTTTTTGGAGGCATTCTTTATGTATCGATCTTCGCTAAAAACGTCGGGCGGCAAGCGTAACTCGACAGGCCAAGAAAGCCCGTGTAAACCTAGTCCTTTAGGTAAAGATCGAACCAATCACGGGTCAATGCCGCTGTCTGTTCCAGAGTGCCCGGTTCTTCGAAAAGATGGCCGGCGCCTTCCACCAGGGAGATTTTTTTATCGCGGGCGCCCATTTTTTCGAGCGCTTTTCGATTAAGATCCCGGACCTCAAAATCTTTACTGCCCACGATCAAGAGCGTTGGAATTCGGACCTTTTCCAGGCCTTCAGCCAGGTCCGGACGGCCGCCTCTTGAGACAATCGCTTTCACGCGGCCGGGCATGACCGCGGCGGCCGTTAAGGCCGCCGCTGCGCCGGTGCTGGCGCCGAAATAGCCCAGGCTGTATTCCTGGCCAAAACGGTCGTCCTGGCCTTCAAGCCACCAGGCCGCATCGAGCAGCCGGCTGGCCAGAAGCCGGATGTTGAACCGGAATTCCGCGGTGATTTCGTCGATTTGTGCTTCGCGTTCCGTCAGCAGGTCGACTAGCAGCGTTCCATA
>JAHFHF010000097.1 GCA_023247055.1 Candidatus Omnitrophota bacterium | reverse complement strand
CGGCAGCGATTCCATCATACGCACCATGAGGCGCGTTGTTTCATGCGCGCCCGAACCAAAGGCTCCGCACGGATCCAAAAAAAGCGGCCAACGTCCCAAGGCCCGCACGGGTTTAAAGTGTTTCTTTTCCCACAGCGGCACGACTGTAAATCTACGGCCCAGCGGCATGGTGTGGAAATAAAGCTGCCAGCGGTCACGCCAATCCCGGGGGCCCAGCACACGCACTTTAACACGCAGAGCCGCGGGTTTTTGTGCGGCAAACACATCAAGAACCCGGTGTATCTCACGGTCTGAACGCGTATAAAACGACCAGCGCGCACGGCTGCGAAAAGCCGTCAGCACGATCCGTTCCGGCGCAATCCGCGCCCACGTGAAAAAAGTTTCTGCGGCTTCGGTATGCCGGAGCCTGGTATCAGGCGCGGTCAACGAAAATTCAAAGTAGGTGTCTTTGGGGAGGGGCATAATTTGAGCACCGAGCACTAAGCACATAGCACCGAGAAAAATCCGTGTTTGGTTTTACTCAGCGCTCGGTGCTCGGTGTTCAGTACTGCTTGGATTTTGCAGCCGCACTTTTCCAACGAAGAAAGGCCCGAGGGATTGAATGTATTTCGAAGTTTGTTCGGTTTTGCGCATGTCCTGCACGATGCGGGAGAGCGGAAAAAGATCGGGACCGGTCAGGCCAATCACAAATTCATTGTCGTTTTTATCGAGCCCATGACAGGCCAGCCGCACATCGGAGGCATAACCGGCTTCGCCGTAAGAGCGGCCGATGGCGCCGTGCTCGGCGAGAATGCGTCCCTGATCGGCATGCGGCAGGGTCTCAAACTCGGGCTTGCGGCGCAGCGGATACCAAATCGCCCAGGGCCAGGCCGCGTTAAAAACGTTGCGGCGCGGCTTGCGCAAAAGCCAATCTTCGAGATCGGGTTCACGGCCCAGCCCGTAGGTCCGGCCCAGCATCGTGAATTCGGGTTTGGGCTCCAGCCCGGCAAGCGCAGGAAGCTGAAAAAAACGGCGGGCCTCAGTGACAAACACGGCCGGGTCTTCGGCCAACAACACGATGCCGAGACCTTGGGGGTCATTGACGTCGTCATACAGCACCGCTTCCAGGCCGCTTTGACGCAAGGCCTGTTCGATAGCCGCGCTCTCGCGCACCTTTCCAAAAGCCAGAAACTGCATAAAAAGACGTTTATCGCTTTTCTGCAGCACGCCGTCTTTAGGTGCGCCGGTTTCCCGCAAGTCTAAATTTTTAACGCGTTCGCGCAGGTTTTCCATAAGAACGCCAATTTTCGCACACGGAGGGTAAAAGGAGCAAGCAGATTTAAAAGACACTTGTCCTCTTTGTCATTGCGGGTCCATTGAAGTTGGAGGGCGAAGCCATCTCAAGGCTTTAATTCTTGAGTTTGGCACTTTTCCCTCTCCCCTGTGGGGAGAGGGTTAGGGTGAGGGGAAATTCAAGCGATCATCCCCCTCATCCTGACCTTCTCCCCCAAGGGGGAAGAAGGAATTCCTGAAAAATACCAAACTCGAACTTTAATTTCTAGATTGCTTCAGCCTCCGTGTAATGCTGCTTCGCAATGACGAGAAACGTCAAGTTTCGAGTCGTTTATAGTCCCAACGCACAGGCGTTGGGGCAATGACAAAAAGCAACCGTTTTACTTAACGCTTCTCACTTATCGCTTCTAGCCTTTGATTTTTTCCAGCAGTAAATCCAGCGCCATGAGTAAAACTTTAGGATGGTCCAAAACTGCAGGGGCACGCATGAAACCATAACCGGCCGTGTCCGCTTTTTTGCGGTAATCGACGTCCAGATCGTAGAGTGTTTCCACGCTTTCACCGATCGCCCCTACCGGCACAAACAACACGTGGCGTTCTTTGTCTTTATTGAACTGTGACAGCGTATAGGTGAAATCCGGGTCGATCCAAGCCTCTTTTCCCGGTTCGCGGGAATGATAGCAAAGACTCCATTTCGGCTGTGAGACGTCCTTAATGACGGACTGGCAGGTTGAGGAAATTTCTTTTTCGTAGTCGCAGAGTTGGCCCATAACTTTGGGAATGGAGGGTGCCGTAAAAACCACATGGACGAACTCGCGCTGCTCCAGCGTAAGCGTGCGCATCGTGTTACGCGCTTTGTCCGCCAGCGCCTGGATAAAAAGCGGGTGGTTGTGCCGCACCTTGAGGTATTCGTATTGAACATTGAGGCCCGCGGCTTGCTTGGCCGCATCGACCGCTTCCTGGTAGCGCTCATAGGTCAATTCGCATTTAAAAGGCGCCAGAATCAGCACCAGACCGCGCGAATGGCGCTTTTTTTTAATTTTCTCCATCCCGTCTTTCAGCGAGGGATTCAAATGGCGCATCCCGGTATAGACCGGCAGCATGTGGCCGAATGCGGCCAGCGATTTTTCCAGCTTTTCTGAAAAGGCCTGAACAGTTTTAGCATAATTATTGGCGCCTGCCGTTCTTTGGTGATGTTCCGTCCGTTCGGCCAGCCGGTCCGGAGACAATTCTTTGCTTTTGATCTGCGATTCAAGGAAAGGTTTAATTTCTGCGGCTGATGAAGGCTGGCCGTAAGCAAGTATTAACACATGGTCATACATAACAATTACCTCGCTGGATTAAGAGACTTGAAAAGACGAAGGATATTATCGGCAGTCTGCTGAGCTTCATGAACACAGTCGGGAATGCCGACACCGCTTAAATAGTTGCCTGTTAGAAAAAGCCCGGGAGTTTTTTCTACGGCGCTGCGGAGCCGGCGCACGCGGTCCAAATGGCCCACCTCGAATTGCGGCATGGCTTGCGGATGGCGCTGGACCTTGGTCCAGAGCGGAAGCGCAGTTAAGCCCAGGATTTTCTGCAGGGTTTCAAGAGTCAGCTTCACGAGGGTCTCATCTCCGGATTCCAAAAGCCCGCGGTGATAAGCGCCGCCGGCAAAAGCGCGGACCAAAATGCCGTTGGCCGGAGCACGGCTTGCGAACTTCTGATGGGCCCACGTCACTCCTACCAAAGGATACCCTTCAATGTGCGGAATGACAAATCCGGCGCCTCGCGGCAGGCCGGCAACCTCGGCAGCGCGAAAGGCAAGATTGATCGTCAGCGCCGGTTCGGTGCGGATACCGGCCAGTTCGCCGGCTGCGGCCGGAGCGGCAGAGACTAACAGTTCCGCGGCTGATTGAACCGGCAGGGCCAGGCAGACAGCCTCCGCTTCAAAATGGCTGCCATCGGCAAACTGCAGCTGCCAGCCATTTGCCTTTTTTTCAAGCTGGGTCAATTTTTTATTTTTTTCCATTTTCGGCCCCAGGACCTGGACCAGACGGTCCGTCAGCGCCTGCATCCCCCCTTTGAAGGTCTGAAAAAGCCGGTAACGCGGCCCGCGGGCTTCTTTTTCCGCCGTACGCCGCTGCAGCCCCCGGATCACACTGCCATCGCACAGTTCCATTTCACGGAACTGCGGAAAAGTAGCCGCTAAACTAAGCTTTTCAAGGTCCGCGGTGTAAATGCCGCCGATCATGGGCTGGCCGATACGCCAGAGCGCTTCTTCGCCAAAACGGCGGCGCATAAAAGCCGCCACGCTTTCGTCCGCCTGCACCGCAGGTTTAGGCGCTATCCAGGGCTCGAGCAGCATACGGCATTTGCCGCGCAGACTGAGAAAAGGAAGCTGCCAAAGTGTTTTCAACTGCGGCGCCGCAATCAGATAAAAACCCTTGGGAATAGGCCAGAGACGCCCGCGGAAAACAATCGCGCTCTGCTGATGCTCCGGCTGGACTCCGGTCAATTCGCTTTCGAGTCCGAGTTTCCGGGCTAGTTCCAATGCCCACGGTTTTTCGGTGATAAACGCATCAGCCCCGTGCTCCAGCAGAAACCCGTCTTTTTTTTCCGTCTGGAGAATACCGCCGGCGCGGCCGGAGGCTTCAAAAATCTTTAACTCGAGAGGGATTTGTTGTGCGGCGGCACGTTCTTGCAGATGATACGCGCACGCCAGGCCGGAGATGCCGGCGCCGATAATAGCGATCTGGCGGGTAATCATGGTAAAAGGCGGAAGGTGGGGGAGAAAGGCAGAAAAGGTCGAAGGTGGAAGGTGGAAGGTGGAAGGAAAGAAAAAAATAAAAAAAAAGCTTTGGTAAAACTACTTAGGAAAATCAAAAACGCTGCAGATAGACCACCCTTTGTTTTCTCCATAAAGAAAGTGAATATTTCCAAAGTTCTCCTTCGCCTTTTTTTATTTTTTCCTTCCACCTTCCACCTTCGACCTTCCACCTCGTTTCCCGCTCATCTCATGCACCGCATTCACCAAAGCAATGACGTTATCGACCGGTGTCTGCGGCAGGATGCCGTGGCCCAGATTGAAAATGTGGCCGGGCCGTCCGCCGGCTTGATCCAGAATGATCTTGGCCTGTTTCAAAAGATAATCCCGCGGCGCGCATAACAGCGCGGGATCCAGATTGCCCTGTACGGCCTTAGCATAGCCAATGCGTTTCCAGGCCTGGTCCAGCGGCAGATGATAATCCACCCCAATGACGTCCCCGCCCGCATCGCGCAAATCTTCCAGGAAAAGCCCCGTGCCGGTCCCGAAATGGATGACGGGTATGCCGGGTTTCAACCCTTGAATCACGCGCCGGCTGTGCGGCAGGACAAATTCGCGGTAATCCGCCGGGCTGAGGCAGCCGGCCCAGGAATCAAAAATCTGCAGGCAATCGGCACCTGCTTCAGCCTGGGCATTTAAAAACCGCACTAACCCGCGGGAGATTTTTTCCATCAGGGCATGCCAGGCTCCGGGATCTGTGGTCATAAAGCGCTTGGTTTTTAAAAAGACGCGTGAACTGCCGCCTTCGAGGATGTAAGACGCGAGCGTAAAAGGCGCGCCGGAAAATCCGATCAGGGGGATTTTGGCATCCAGCACCGAGCGCGTCAGACGGATCGCGTCCATGACATAGGCGAGTGAGGATTCAGGCTCGATTTCATGCAGACGGTCGACATCCGCAGCTGTATGCACATCGCCGGAAATCAAAGGGCCCTCCCCTGTGCTGTATTCCAGTCCCAGGCCCATCGGCTCTAAAATCAGCAGGATATCGGAGAAAATAATAGCCGCATCCGCCTTGATTTTTTCGCAGGCCGTAACCGTGACTTCACAGGCCAATTCCTTGTTGCGGCAAAGTTCCAAAAATGAAACGCGGTCGCGGACACGCCGGTACTCTTTCATGTAACGGCCGGCCTGACGCATGAGCCAAATAGGCGTATACGGCACGGCTTCGCGGCGGCAGGCTCTTAAAAAAATACTGTCCTGGCGCAATTTTTTTTCGTCCGGAATTTCAGGCCGTGGTTTCAAAATAAAAGGTTTTAAGGCCTCTTTTTTTTCGCCGATGAGCGCCTGCGCCTTTTGCGCGGTTTCGGCCAGCAGATGTCCCATTTTGGGGTGGCTAGGCTCAAGATCGACGGCTAAGCGTTCCTCAGCAAGGGCTTCCGTCGCCGTCGGACCGATCGATGCAATGACGCTGCCGGCAAGGGCCTCACGAAACGGTTTTTCCAGGCCTTCTTCGCGGGCCACGCGTAAAAGATGCCGGATCTGGGCCGCATTGGTAAAAAGGGCAATGTCCACGCGGCCTTCAATAACAACCTGGATGGCGCGCTTCATCGGACCGGTGTCATCGGGCAAGGCCCAGCGGTAGACGGAAATCCGAATGACCTTTGCGCCGCGCTGGGCCAAGCCGTCCAGCAGGCGCGGCTCGGCATCGCCGTATTCCTGAACGGCAATCGTCTTCCCTTTCAACGAGAAACTTTTCTCGCTCCAATCCAGGATCTCAAGAATTTCGTGCCACGTATTGGGTTCCGGCACTTTGAGCGTGACGGGCACTCCCCATTCGGTAAGCACGCGCACGGGTTTGGGGCCGCGGGCCACGACCGTAATGCGGCTCAAGGCTTGGACCAAATCCGCCTTAGAATACGTCTGTTCCAGGGCCTGAAAAAGATAGCGGGCGCCGACACCGGTTGTAAAAATAATGCCGTCGATTTCGCCGGCAAATAATTTTTCCGCAAACAAGCTGATATCGGGATTTTTTTCAAGCGGGATTTCCTGCATGGTGGGCACTGAAATCGGTTCGCCGCCAAACTTGCGTATCCCCTGTTCCATGACGGCCGCCATACGGCTCTCAAACGAGGCCACGCAAAGGCCCGTAAAACCTTTATGGGATGCTGCGGTATCGGCGGGATCAGTCATATTTTGCGCTTGCTTCATCCTTGTAGGATATCAGAAAGTCATAAGGTCATAAAGTCATAAGGTCAGCCCCGCTTTGTCATTGCGAGGAGCGCTTTTTGCGACGAAGCAATCCCCAGACCAAAAACGAGATTGCTTCGCTTCGCTCGCAATGACAAATAAAAATATAGTCCTAGGGAGAAACTACAATTTAGCTGGGAAGAGTACCTATCAGGACGAGGCTGTCTTTATTTTCAGGCAGGCGTTTGAAGTAGACTTTCATGCGGCTGGGTTCCGGGGCATCCCACTGATTAATGCCGAAGGCTTTGCCCGGATCTTCCACGGCAATGCTGACCCATGATTTTTCCACTTCCTGGTTGGGGTCCGTAATTCCGAACATTTTCTTGTAATCTTTTTTGCGCACCGCTTCGCCCATTTGATCCATCCGCGAGGGCCCGCCCACTTTCACTTTTTTCCACTCGCCTTTCAGCACGCGGCGCACCTTAAAGGAAACTACGGCTTCCGCAAGCGCGAGACGCGATAGATCGCTTTCAACCGCATCGACGGATGCCCCGCTCTCAATCGGACGCGCCCGCAGCGGAATCACTTCCAGGACGACGTCGGCTTGTTTGAAAAGGGCTTTGGGGTTGGGAGAAGTCTCCAAGGCATAGCAAGAAGGTAGAGGATGGAAGGTGGAAAGAGAAAGTAAAAAAGGTGGAAGGCGGAAGGTCGAAGGTGGAAGGAAAGCAAAAGGCGAAAAAAAAGACACCGCGAAACTACTTAACAGAATAAAACCCACTCTGAAAAAACTACGGCCATTTATTTTATTCACAAAATTTATTTCACACCTCCCTCTTCCCTTTCTTATTTTTCCTTCCACCTTCCACCTTCGACCTTCCACCCTTTTCACTCTTCCCTTCCACATTTTCAAACTGCAGGCAGCCAAAAGGTAAAAGTCGAGCCCTTTCCCAGTTCGCTGCGGCAGGAGACTTCGCCGCCATGGGCCTCGACCAGATGCTTGACAATGGCCAAGCCCAATCCGGTTCCGCCTTGATCACGCGCACGGCCGGCGTCCACACGGTAGAAACGCTCAAAAATCCTTGGAATGGCCGATTCTGGAATGCCGGGGCCGGTGTCCGATATCGAAGCGCGGACTTTCCCTCCCTCGGTCTCGGCTGTCAACAAGACGCGTCCGCCGGTTTTATTAAACTTGACCGCATTGTCCGTCAGATTGAGTAAAACCTGCGCGAGTTTATCGCGGTCAGCCAGCACCCGTGGCAGCGGGACATCCCGCAAATGGTTCTCCAGAGTTACGCCGTGCTCATCCGCAAACAGCTTGAGTTTGGCCAGCGTTTTCTCGGCTTCAGCCGCAAGATCGCAGGGCTCTTTGTGAAGCGGCGCTTCACCCGATTCGATTTTCGAGAGTTCGAGCAAATCCTGCACCAGCCGGTAAAGCCGCAGCGTATCTTCTTCCATCATGCGCAGAAATTTTTCGCTCTGCTCGCGGCTGGCCAGCGCACCTCCCAGCAGGGTTTCGATAAACCCTTTAATGGATGTGATCGGCGTCTTCAGCTCGTGCGAAACATTGGCGACAAAATCCCGGCGCAGGCGTTCGAGACGGCGGATCTTCGTGATGTCGTGTAGCACGAGCAATCCCTCGACGCTATGGTCTTCGCTTGGAATACTGACAGCGTTGACTTTAAGCAAGGCGGGGTGCGGGCGGCGGATTTCAATTTCTCCCGCGATAAGGCCCTTTTTACGGCTGGCTTCCTCCAGCATGTCATGCAGGCGGTGATTGAAGACCGCCTCCATAAAATTTTTCCCAAGCGTATCCTCACGACGGATTCCCAGCAAGCCTTCGGCCGCGGAATTAACGACCACCAAATGCCCTTCCCGGTCTACGGCCAGAACGCCCTCGGCCATATTTTCCAAAACAGCGCTCAATTGGAGTTTTTTTTCTTCCGCTTCGCGGATACGGTTTTTAAGCGTGGCCGCCATGTGGTTCATGCTGTCGGCCAGAATGCGCAATTCGTCGTCGCTGTCGATGTAGATTTTTTGGCTGAAGTCTCCGCGCATGTAACGCAGGGCCGCGACCGTCATACGCCGGATGCGTCCGCCCATCCAGCGCCCCATCAGCCAGCCGGTCATTAAAATAACCGCAGCCGCCGCGGCCAGGGAAGCCAGCATCAGGGCGCGCAAGTTCCGCAAACGCGCATGCAGGATTTCTGCCGGCATACCCGTGCGCACAATACCAAGCAGCTGATTCCCGTTTTTAAGCGCACGCGCGACATACAGAGTCTCGATACGCACCGTAAGGCTATTGCGCAAAGTCATGCCCATTCCCTGCCTCAAAGCCGCGGCCACTTCGGGACGTTGAAGGTGGTTGTCCATCTCTGAAATTTCTTGCGCCGATTTGTACGAATCGGCCAAAACAACGCCTTGGGGATCAATCACCGTAATACGGGTTTCCAGACGGCCCTTCCAGGTTTCGGCCAAAGTTTGAAA
>JAHFHF010000020.1 GCA_023247055.1 Candidatus Omnitrophota bacterium | reverse complement strand
AGGAAGTGATACAAACCGACCAGAGAGGCCGCGTGTACATAAATCAAAGGCAGCCCAATGGCTGAGAGCAAGATAAAACTCAGTGATCCCGTCACATTTTCAATCTGGAACATATGCCGGATACCCACCAAAGGCGCAGCCAAAACCCGAGCGCCCCATTCGACGGTATCCCGGAGCAAAAAGTTATACGTGCCTGCCACGGCTTTATAGACCCCGCCCAATCCGGCTTTTTCCATGCGCGCACCCAAAGCCTGCATTCGCTTGGGCATTTCCTGTCCGGTCTTCCACAACCACTCGCCGACTAGCGGCACGCCGTTCCAGGCAATCGCCGCCAGGCCGGCCACCAGAAAAAGCATAACGTAGGTCATAGCATAACTAAAAACCGCCGCGCCGGTGATGTCGGCAAAAACGATAAGAATAACGCCCGTCAGAATAACTTTGAGCATTTGGCCGGCCGGTTTAATCACGGCATCGAGGCGTTCGCTGAGGGTCTTTCGGCCCGCCGGTAAAAGCGACTTACTGAGATCCGCCGGTTCACCGGACAAGTCCGCAGACCGCAGTTCCCGGTTCATTTTTCCGAAGGCCGCAAGCAAATCACGCGCGTATTTCAGTGTGACCAATCCCAAAACAATCGCTCCGACTTTCTCAAGCGTCGAATACTTGGAAGCAATATCCGAAAATCCGGAATACTCGCGCTGGATCAAGTCACTCAAATCAAGCTGAAAATCCTGTCCCTGAATATTTTTTCCAGCCGCCTGCCAGGACGCGGAGTCAATGGCAAAACTACGGGCCCCAGGAGCGCCGGCATCCTCCACCAGCATTTCGGACTGGTAAATCCGCGCCACGGCTTCTTCGTATTTGCCGGCGTTGATAAACCGGCTGCCTTGAAAAAGATACGGCCGGTAGGCCATCGCCGCCGACGATTCAAGACCCCAGTCTTGCAAAAGCTGCGGAATTTCAACTTCAAAAGGCGCGTGAATATTCGTCAAGTTGTATCCGGCCTGGGTGAGCGCTTGATCCAGCACGCGGCGGATCAATTCTTTGCGCCGTTCGCCTTCACGGTTGGTAAAATTGGCATTGGCTTTGTGCCGCACATGATTGACCTGGTCTTGGACCACTCCGACGCGCTGCTTATCCGCTCCGATATCCTGCAAAAATTCGCTCTTTTGACTCGGAGTTGCAAATTGAATAATATCCGCGGCATTCTCACGCTCCGGGCCCAAATCCAGACGGTTTGAAACTTTGCCGGCGTTAAAACCCAAAAAACTCAGCCATTCTAAACGGCTCAAATCGCGCGCATCCCCTGAAACCATTCCTTGCAGGATCAGCCGCCGATTTTCTTCAAAAGCAAAGGCTTCGTTGAGCGGATCTGCAATGTCATAGAGAGGATCAATGGCCAGTGAGGAATCGATGCCGCGCAAAAAACCCGCCAGGGCCCTTACTTCGTAATCGCGGGCTGTCACAAAGCCCTGCTCCATCAGTTTGGCAACCAGCCGCCCCGTCAACGTTTTGTAGGCCGTCTTTTCTCCGGCCTCGCTGGCAGCCACTTCAACCTTCAGCCCTTTGGCGATGAGCCGCCGGGTCAAATTTTGAGCCGCGTGAGTTCGAATGTGCTCTTGAAGCCCCTGATCATAATCTGCCGCCGCTTGATGAATAAAATCTTCGAGCAGGGACGGCGAGGTCCTTTTGACGGTTAAAATGAAAACAAGTTTCAAAATCGCTTCGTCCAACGCCTCTTCGAATAACGCCCCGGAGGCCCGCCCCCCATTTTTCTTGACGTCTTCGGGCTTGACCAGTTTGCGCATGGATGCTTCATCATTTAAAAGCCTGGAAAGATCAGCGCGGATGCGCTCATGCAGGATCGCATACGTGGGCCGTTCTTTCTTCTGATCTTCAAGAAATTGCCGGATTGTTTTACCGGACGCAGAGAGCATTCTTTTGAAATGGTCGAAGCTTTGAATCTCGTCAAAAGCGCGGATCGCATTTTCTTTCGAGGCAGGCATCGCCGATGTCCATGCAGGGAAAAGGTCTTCGCGCGGATCCAAAATGTTGTCATCAGCCGTCCGGACAAAAGGAGTTTCGAGCGACATCAGCACGATTTCAAGAATTTTCTCGATAAAGTAGGAATTTTGATTGCGATCGCGGACGTTATTTTCCGTTAACTCCTGATTATCGCGATCAACGAAAAAGCCGTCACTGGCTGCGCGCCGCGTGACGGCTCCCAAAGGACTGACTTCTTTTTTGGGCCGGAATTGAAATCCGGCCTTTTCAAGACTTTGGCGGATCAGATTCCCCAAAAGCGCCGCGTCCATGACGCTGACTCCCTGGCCTTCGGCGGAGCCGTGCCCGCGGAAGCCCCTCAAAGCATTATCCAATTTTAAGGGAGTCAACTCATCGACTGGGATACCCAGTGTGGCAAGTTCCTGAACCAGGCTGCCGTCCGGCGCTCTCTTTTCAGTTAAAAATTCTTGTCCGTCTTCCCATTTGCCCTGGCGCCGGAGAATGTCCCGTAACGAAGCTCCGATGCTGGCATATTCGATCGGCCCGAGGGGCATGGCTGCCGTATTGACCGGCAGCAGCCCGTCGCGCACAAGATAAATCACAATCGCCTGCGCAATCTTATCGATAAAAAGGTCATCAATGCGGCCGTAGGCGCCGGTCTTTTCAATAATGTCTCGAACATGGCGGCGGTAGATCCAGAGCGCTTTGATGTAATCCTCGGTCCAGCCGTCCAACTCGATCTTAGAAACATAATTTCTCATGTTTGAAATATCTTCAGCGCTCAAACCTTCACGCTTAGACTGAATAGCGGAAGCATAGACAAGTTTGCGTGCTTTTTCAGCATCCATTCCCCCTGCGGTGAGCGCCTGAAACACCGGCTCAAGCACTTCAAAATTGCGCCGTTCGAGATCAAAATCATAAAAAGCCGTCTGAAATACGGCGGAAAACGGAGCGGGAAGCGCCGCTTGACCCGATGCGTCTAGATGCGCATAAAGATTTTCGTAATAGCGGAAGCCGCGGTAAAGCCTTTCCATACGGACGCTGGTTGAGAGAAATGGATTTTGTTTTTGGACCGTATCCAGCGGCAATTCAATACGGTATTCCAGCACATCGCCCGGGTCTAACCCGACACCCATGCTCTCATGCGCCATGTAATCAGCCAATCCTTCCCGGTAACCGATCTACGCCTCGCTAAATCTGCGTGTGACGGGATCATCCGCAGCAACCTGTTGATTCTGCTCGATATCCGCCGGAAGAATTTTTTTCTCCTTTAGAACTTGCCGTGCCCGGGCAATCCGTTCCCCCTGAATTTCATCATAACGGGCCAAGGCTTGAAGGTATTTCTCCCGGTCATCGGAGCCCGCAAGCATACTCAGTTTTTCCGCCATCGTTCCAGGCCCCTGCAGGACAGGCCGCAGCCGGCGCGCAGCAAATTCGATGTCCAGTTCAGCCTGATCGACTTTAGAACGGTTACGGACGCGCTGGTATTTAACGGTATCCCGTGACGATAGGCGTTTTTGAAGCTCCATGGCATTCAAATAACCCATCACATGATTTTGATCACGCAGGCCCCAGTGGACTGAGCGTAAAATCGCGGGGAATATTTTTCGGGCAATTTCAAGCATTTCCACTTTGAGCCGCTGACGCTCCGTCTGCAGTTCTTCGGCGCTGATTTCACGCACCCTTACCGCAAGTTCGAAATGAACACGCGACATCATTTCATCGTAAACACCGGCCAGCAGCACGACCGCATTGGTGCGGTCCACCGTTTCAAGAAGAATCCCCTCCCGCTCCTGCCGGGCAAATTCCTCATTCACAAAACGGACAATGGCCTCATCGACCTCGGTCTGAAAAGTTGCATCCAAGAGCAAAACCGCTTCTTTAAAGAGAGTTCCCAGACCTCCTTCATAGCGGAGCATGGGGTCCTGGCTGAAGTACGGGGCCGCAAGCTTAACATCCAGCCGCGGAAGATACTGCTGAATATTCTGGCCGATCAAATTCTGGACTTGCTCAGCCGTCCATTGCAACGGCGCGAAAACGTTGGCTTCTCCCGTAAAGCGCGAGCGCAAGCGTTCGCTCGGAAATCCAAACTCCTCTCCCTTTTCATTGTAGTAATATTGATTGATAATGTATTCAAGCTGCTGAAAATTAAGAAAACTGTTCAGGCCGTAAATCGCAAAAAAATGGATGTCCTCCATCAAATTAAACCGGTCTTGCAGGATTTTCTGAAAATCCTCAAAAGTCCGGCCAAATCCTCTTTTTTGATCGATTTCAAATTCATTGGAAATCCATCCCTCGATTTGAGACTGATTCAAAAGAGCGATTTTTTCGATCTGAGTCTTTTCTTCGGGCCGGAGTTGACGCCTCAGCTTACGCGCATTGGCGGCATCGACGCGCTGGGCCACACGCCGCGCCATATCTTCTTGATACCGCCTGAAATAAGCGCGCAATTCGATCGAGTCGCCGATGCGCTTGCGGATAAAATTTGTCATAAAATTTTCTTCTGTATCGCGGACAATCCGCTCTTCTTCGGCTGAGACCTCCGCGGCATTCGTCACCGGCTTCCGTCCGGAGACCTGATTTGCAAGTGCCAAAAGCTGCCCCAGAGTCATCGCGTCAAAAGGCTGTGTGGTTTCATAGCGGCGCCAGGTTAAAATTTCATTAATAAGATCATTGCGCCGGCGCTCCCGCGCGAAGGCATACATACGGCCATAGCCAAGGTCCCGGGTTTCGGTCTTCATGGCTTGCATTTGCCGGCTGCGCCCGGCCGGGTCATTTTCAACTCGTCTCAGTTCGGCAATTGACGGCGCGGCGATTTGCGCTGATTTTTTCATCGCGCTTTGAGCGGCCGCGACATTGGTCACATCCTGAATCTGCTGGAGCAGATTGCCGCGCTCCCCCTCGCCGATCTTGCCCGTTTCATGAAGCGAGGTAATTCCTCGAAAAAAAACGTCGGCCGCCAGCAGCGTGTAAAAATCGGTGCGCAGCCAGCGTTCCCAATCTTCCGGAGTGTTGAAAACTTTCGACAACAGTTTGCCGAAATAGACCAAATACCGTGTTTCGGAAGGATCCGCTCCGACTTCAAATTGAATGGCGTGAGTGGCCAAATAACTCGCCATTTCATCCTGAGGTTCGCGCCGGTAATCTTCCAACTCGTTAAAGAAACGAAGTTGATTGACAATGCGGTAAAGCTCACGCCCTTCGGTCCCGCGCGAACTGTAGCGGTCCCGGTAGCCGCGGAATGAATTTTCGATATTCCCTAAGTCCTCTAGGATCTTCGTATACTGGTCATATTCGAACTGGCGCGCATTGAAGGAAACTCCTTGTGCCGTATAGCTTTCTTCCCGTGAATAAATTTTGATCAAACCCAATGCGTTCTGCTGGGCCTGCTCACGGCTCGAGCCATTGAGAAGATTCTGCACAAACTGCATACTGATAAAAATTTTCTGAAGGACCCGGTTGCGTTCGATGATTGAAAATTCGTCGCTCAAACGGATTAAATCGAAAGTTTTCTGGAGAAGATTCAGCGTGTTGTTGCGGATTTCCGGAATCTTGATGCCTGCGAGTTCTCTCTCGCGATTGCGATCCGCTTGATTTTTTTCGGCTTCCGGCTTGGCCTGCAATCTTTCAAGTTCCTCTAATTGGGCATCATGCTGACTCAGCCAGCCCCGCAAATTTCCAAGGGTAACCTGCTTCGAGTCGGCAGGCAATGCCGCAGCGGCAGCGCCATGTTCCTTTTCACGGGCGAGAATGGTGTTGATTTCCTGCAAAGCATCCTGAATGGCAAGACTGATCGGACTGGCGCGGTACTCATCGTCGGCTTGATTGATAAAGGAACCATATTTTAGAAAAGACTCAAGCGTCATCGCATCAAAGGCCGAGCGTAAAGTCCGGCGCTCATCGGCGCCCAGCACATCCAGCGGCCGTCCAAAACGGACGTGCGCATAATAATTTTCCAGCGTCTCGAGAAACTGCTCATAGCGGTAAAGATATTTTTCTAGCGTATGATTGTCGGCAACGGTCCGGTGCGTAAGAGCAATGGAAGCATCCTTCAAATCCTCCAGCGAAGGTTCAAGATCTGTCCAATAAGCCAGCTCATCGATACGGGCCCGGAGCGTCACAAGGCCTTCGTCCTGCACTGTTGTACCGTTTCCCCGCCTTTCATAGCCTTTGACTTTTTGACGGTCCAGGAAAGATTTCAAATCTGGAAATCCGGTTAAAAAGCGGTCCAAATCACCGATGATGTGCTGCAGTTCGACATCCGGATTTTCCTGACGCAAGCGCCGCACGGCGATCGGAGGTGCGCGTTTAATGAAGCCCGTACTCTCATACACAATCGTGCCATAGGGCCGGGCCATCGGAGCGCGCTTGCCGTCATCGCGGACTTTTTTTTCGTAGTCCGGGCTGAAAACAAAAGCTAAAATGTTTCCGCCTTCTTTCCCGGACCGGATGAGATCCTGGTCATGAATGACGCCCAAGTTGTCCGGCGCAAAGTTTTTGCCGTCGACCAGATCTTCAAAGCGCCGTACACGCGGCTGGCCCTTGGCGGTATTTCCAAAAATAAAATCCTCCAGGCTTTCCGCAAGTTCATGGCCCTGCATCAAAGCCGCGTCTGCGGGCCGGGGCAGCCAAAATCTCTGCTGCAGCCACGTTAATGTTCGCGCGGAAACCTCCGTCACATCAAAATTACGTTGTTCATAAAAAACACTGTTTCTGTCCACAATGCGCTCAAGAATCATCACCATCATAGAAACTTTTGAAATGAGTTCTTGTTCCGCTGGAGAAAAAAACTGGTCTACCTGATCCGGAGAAAGAAAACTCATCCGGTCCAGTTTGGCAAGAATATTCTCGGGGTCCACAATCGAACTGCCTTTGAGAAGACGTCCCGGCTCAACCGGACTCATGTACTCCGCATAAAAACTTTCAAGCAGGTAACGAAACGCGACGTTTTTTCTCAAGCCTCGCGCCATGATGTTGGCTTCCCAGGTCATTGTGCGGTGTTGAAACAGATCATCGCGTTTGTATTCCGCTAAAAATGCCAGTTCCTGGTCCGGAATGGCTGTCGGCTGCCCTGCTTTGCCCCGCACTTCCGCCGGCAAAGTCCCATAGACCGAGTAAAGTTCCTCATAAATTCCGGAATGATTTAAGAAATAATTTCCAAGCAGTTTTTGGCCTTGGTCCCGTTGGGCAGGGTCCGTGCTTTCGGCCAGCTTCCGGGCGCGGACATAGTCCTGATAGTGGTCAATCCATCGGGTCAAAGCCCCCTGATCCAGCGTTTTTCCAGCTTTGTAAAGAGAACGCTCAACCATCAAAAGAAAACCGGCCATATCGCGGTCTTTGGCGCGCTGATACTCCGGCCCTTCGGTGGCATAGCGGATGACGCCCTGCCGGCTGAGCCGTTGGATATCAAAGGTCGAATTCATCTGGTTGATCACGTCAGCCAATTCCACGCGGTTCCGTGACTGTTCAAGCGGCGCTGCGGCATAACTGGCAGCACGAAAGTCACGGGAAAGGCTGGCAACATACCCTTCCACGCTGATGAAAGAAAACTCGTTCTCCCGCGTCTTCACGGCTTTAGCCTCTTCAGCCGCTTCGCTATACCGGATACGGCCTGTCGCGGGATCATAAGCGGCAGGATACATCCGCGTAGCCGGATTGTTGACATCATTAAAACGCCCCTGGATCTGGTAAAGCTTCAACTGCATGTCATAAAGTTCCCGCGCTTCCACTGTCTGAAAGTTAATCCAATTCATCCACTGAATCTGATCGCCTGGATCAATCCCCTGAGCGCGCAGACGCGCAATCTCCCGGCTGTGAATCTGGCGCAGCCCCTGCAAAATGGTCAGCCGGTAGCGAAAATCCTGGCGGATATCCGCGGCATAGGTGATATGGGTTTCAGGGAAGATAAACATTTCACGGGCTAAGGTTTCAAAACGCCCAAATACCCGGTTCCACATCTTCTGATATCTTTGACCGCCCTTATTTTCATCCATGATATGGGCAAAAAATGAAAAATAGTTCGTAACCGCGCCTTTAAAGGCCATCTTCCAGAACAATCGCAGTTTTGCCCGGTAGATTTGCACTTCCCGGTTTTCATCCGTCAATCGAATCCCCTGAGTTCTGAGATATTTTTCCACTTCGGCATGCACAGCCGCATCGCGAAGCCGGCGCGCTTCATCCGGATTTTGCACGGAAACACCGGACACTTTTGAGCGCAGTTCTTCATCCAGCAGATCTTCGGGAATAACCTGCAGTTGGTCAAAATATTGATCCAGCAGGCCGCCCGGATTGGCAAGATTCAGCAAATCCGAGGAGTCGCTCAGCCTTAAAGCATCCTCGGCTTTCTTTCTCACCATAAGGACACTGTCGGGTAAAATTAATTGAGAAAAGGCCGTCAAGATAAATTCACGCTGTCCCTGAATTCCTTTGGCTTCATAACCGCTCTTTGCTTCAAAAAGTTTTCGCCAAATCTCTTCACGCGCGTCATTTTCAAGTTTTTCATCTTTGGCACTATCCGTTTTCTTCTGACTGTCCAAATAACTCATCTCCCGATTATAAAATTCGTCAATGGGATCGCCGGCAAATCCTGCATTGTCCGCTTGATAAAAGGCCGGGCGATGCCCGGCAATCATCTTCTGGGCATACGCGGCGGATTTTGCGGCACGGCCCAGCGTTTCAGGGAAAAGCACCGTTTCATTCAAATCTACGATCGATCCGAACTGTTCAAGCGCATCATCCTTCGCATAAACGCCGGAGAGATAAAAGATTTCTTCTTGAAAAAAGGTCTCTTTCAAAACGGTGCGGTCTTTCTCCTGGGCCGTCACCGCCTCAAAACTCAACCCCTCGCGCTCCTTTAAAATGCGCCTGAATTTTTTGAGCAGCGCGGCGGCCGCAGGGTCGCCTTCAATTTCTTTTTGGGCCAGATAGGTCAGCCAGTAATGCTTGTCCTCATTTGAAACGGCTGAAGCCAAAAGACGTAGACGCGCTATAAACGTTTGGAAGTTCTTCTGAGCATCCGTATCTTCCAAAAACTCTTTGAAACTTTCTCCAACCCGGCGGTCGCTCAACTCAAGGCGCAGCTTCCTGCTTTGGGTCCGCGTTCCTGCTAGTGCTTTCGTCAGGGCCGCGCGCGCTTCCACAGGACCCAGATGACCCAACTCACTGATGAGATGGTGGCGAAACTCGCTGGCAAACGATTGATAATGCCACGACGACGCGGTTGCCTTACCCTTGGCATCGATTTTCAAATTTCCATAAAAAGCATGTTCGCGCCGGTCATAAAAAATATCCGCAAAATCCATTTCATGGAGAATCCCATTGATTTGATCGATAACCGCATTCGGGAGATTAAAGGTAAGCGAGGCGTTTTTGGCAGCGGCGAGAACCATTCGCAAACCGCTTTCAACCCACTTATTGTCCAGCGCGGGAACTTCTCTGCTTCCCTCAGACTCCGCAGGAGCGTAGGGCGCGGCCGGATTACCGGTAAAGCGGTAGGAGTGAAAAAAGAATCCTTTGTGTTTTTTTAATTTTGTCATTTCACGCACAAGCGCCTGCACCCGCGCGGAAGCCTCTTCCGGACTGATGCCGCCATTCCCAGCCCCCAATTTTTCCATGGCTAAAATGGCGCGCAGGTAACCGCCCAAAGAACCGGTAATCCCAAAATAATCGGCTTCTTCTGAAAGCCCATGATCGGCATAGTTGGCCGGAATGCGGTAATCGCCGCCTTCATGGATGGGAGCCGTAAGCGTCCTGAAATAATTCCATTCCGCTTTCATGATCGCGCTAAGCGCGGTGCGTTCATCGCTCGATAGTTCAGCATCAAAACTAAGCCGCCCTTTTTCCTGATAGAAGTCCGGATCCGGCAGATTTTTATAGGGTCCGGCATCGGCTCTTAAAGCCGTGCGCGCGGTCTCAATACCTTGGCGCACGCTGGGAATCGATTGATAAAGAAATTGAAGATATCCGGTGCCGGCGCCAGCCGGCAAGACCCGATTCGCTAATGCAGCGATAGTGAAAGACTTATCATCCGTCAGCATATCTTCGGAAAAACGCCGGGGTTGTTCCAAATCCACGGCACTGGTAAACCCAGCTCCGTCGAAAGCGCCGGGAAACCGGCTCGAATCCGACAAAACTCGCAGCGCCGTAAGCGCCTCTTGAGGTATCACCTGACCCGCTAGTGCGGTTGCATAGGGCGCCACCGGTCCTGAATAGTTCATTCCGCCTTGATGGTAACTGCCTTGAAATGCATACGGTGCTCGGCCAAAAATGCCATCGGGATAATCGCCCAGCCGCACAATCCGCTGCGGCTCATGCGGTTCCGTTTGAAGATTTTTGATCCGGGCTTGATAATCCCCAAAAAATGGCGTTTTCAATTGTCTCGCCGTTTCCGCGGGTTTGAAATAAGTTTCGCCGGCCAGCGGGGACTTTTCCTGCGCTGTGCCTCGAACTCCGGAAACCACCACCGCCGTTGTCGCCAAAGTCGCGGTTTGAAGAAATTCTCGGCGAGTCAGGGTCGGACCATACGTCTGTTTGGGCTTCCTTTTCTGACCTCGAACTTCGCTGCGCGCGGCAGCCGGCGCCGAAGTTTCCAAGGAGGGCAGCGGCGCATAGCCGGCCCGCTTGCGGTCCAATTCGGCCTGCAGATCGGAAAAAGCGAGTTTATCCGGATCCGCACGCGTCACCAGCACCACACCGTTCTTTCCCAGCGCAAGCTGTTCCGCCGGAACACTGCGCAGCCCCAATTCATTGGCGCTAATGGGCAAATTTTTGCCGGGGCCGACGGCCATGGCCCACACCTTTTTTGAGCCGCCTGTATCCGGAAGGAAAAGATAACGCGTGCCGGCAGCGCCTTGCCGTATGACCGATAAGGCGCTGCTGCGGCGAATTTCTCTCCGCACGGCCAGTTGATCACCCTCGGGCAGCGCGGCAGGCACGCTCTCAAGAAGCTGCCCGGCGGCGTCAGGCGTTTTCAGAAGACTCAACCCGACGAACAGCTGAAATGCTGCGGCAAACAGAGTTCCCCACTTTGGACTTGGACTCAACAGACTGAAGGCCCCCTCCCCTTTCGGAGGCGTCAGCGGACGGGCGGCCAGTTGAAAACGCGGATCTTTCAAAATGCCCGAGGTTGGCGGACGAAAAGCCGCCAAAAGTTTTTGTTCAATCGGCATGGGCTTTCGGGCAAGCGCTGCCTGATAAAGCGTTTCTTCATGGCTGCGGTCAAATTTCCCCGCAATGCGCGGGGCAATGACCACATAAGAATAGTCTTGCTGCCGCAGATAGCTTTCAATGCCCGGCGTGTGAAATCCGCCTGTAATCAACACGGAAATGGAAGTTTTCTCCTTATCCATTTTTTCTACGGCGTTCCGGATGAGAATCTGGTCGCGGCCGACCGCCGTTTCATAGAAGCGCTCAATGCGCCCCAGGTCCCGGTCCAGAATCTCCAAATCGGGCGGCAATCCATCGGAAAAGTGATATTTTTTGAGTAGTGAAGGAAGAAATCGGGAAAAAGTCGTTGTCTGGAAATCGCTGCGGGAAGCGAAAAACAAATCCGCATCCTGTTTCGTCAAGGTAAAATTAAACAAATTCTGGTAAATTTCAAATATTTTAAGCACACGGTCCAGTTCGACTTCCTCCGGGGATCGGAAAAGTTTGCTTTTAAGAGCGACTTCAAGGCGGTTAATTTCGTCGAAAATTTCAAGGCCGATAGAATCATAAATGCGGATGTAATGCAGGTAATCCAGGACATGCTGGTACTTTTCTTTCAGCGCACCGGCGCCTTGCGGCCCTGCGGTTTCCTTGATTTCGTTTTCCAGGTAACCATAGTAATCGCCCCGTTTCATTTTTTTCATGCGGAATTGGATCGTATTGGTTAAAAAGCGGGAGAGCCTGTCGCGTGAGATCGTTTTTTTAAGGTCTCCGATCAGGAGATCGATCTGCCGGCCCGCGGCGTCAAAATCAATTTCATTCTCCAGATCAATCAGCGACAAAAGCGAATGCATGTGCGGATACTCATCAAGCGGCATGTTCTGAGTCTTAGCCATCCGGACCAGCAAACCGACATAAGCGCTCAGATCCTCTCCGCCGTCATTAAATTGCAAACGCTGTTTCATCAGACGGCGTATATCCTCGGAAAAAACAAACCGGGAAAGGCCGTGTAAAAGCCTTCCAATCTCGTTTAAAACCTTCTCGTCTTTCTCCTGCCCTTCCAGCGAAGATAAATAAGCCTTCCGGTTTTTCTCATAGAGAGCCTCTTCTTCAACGCCAAAAAGCCGCAGTTCCGGCCGTTCAACAATCGCTTCATACTCCGCGCCGCTCATGCGCGCCTGCCTAAGGTAATAATCCGATACCGAACGCCGCACGTCCTGATCGGGAAACAAACTCAGCAGTTCGGTATAAAGTTCTCCTTCAGCCCCCTCCAGGCCTACCCACTTTAGTCCATGCTCAGAAGCGAAGTAATCGATGATCTTCGCAATATGCCGCTGGGCTTCTTCGTTTGCATGAGCGTCCTGAATATGGATGAGAATTTTATCGCGCTTCCCCTGAAAACTGCGTTTGATTTGGCCGAGATCTTCGGGAATGAAAAAATTCCGCAGCGTACTGCTGGAAACGGAGTTGTTAGAGGAGGGGGGGGCTTTGAGTAAATCCGGCGATCTGGAAGCCAAGACCGCAGACACGTCGGCAAGGCCCAGATTGGTTACTGAGAAAAAAATGATCGTAAAGCCTGCTGCCAGGCGCAGCCAAGGCCTACACCTTTTTGTCTGCCATTCAATCATGCTGGATTGCCATCCTCAGTAACGATTTAGCGGTGGGTTTTCAGGTTTATTATAAATAGATTTATTTGTTTTGAATATATTGTTACTATTCTTTTTAAAATATTTTGTTAAGTCAAGTATACACAGCACTTTGGAGCGCGTCAAACGAGGCCGACTGAAAAGGCAGAAATAAGCAGGTATGTAAGCATTTGCTAGCAAACGCTATAAGCGAAGATGGCCCTAGGAAAAACGAGGGAGTTGGGGGGGGCGCTAGTTCTGCTTTTTGTGGAATTCGTTGAAGTCGAGTTTAAGCGGCATCTCAGGGACAAGGTTTTTGATCAATTCTAACTCAACCGTGCGTTCTTGGATTTTGTCCGCCGCTTCATCGCCGGGCGCCAGATTCAAAAACTGGCGGTAATGTTTCAAGGCGGCGGGATTATCATGGAGGTAGAAATCGTAGATCACGCCTAAATTGTGGTGCGCATAGGACAGTTTGGGGTTGATATGCAATGATTTTTGATAGTATTCCGCCGCGGCTTCGAATTGCCGCTGTTCAAACAAAAGATTGGCCATGCGGTAATAACTTTGTCCCAATTCTTCCTGAAATTCAGAGCGGAGGTAATTGGCCTTAGCCAGTTCGCTCACGGCCTGCTCCGATTCGCTGCGCAGCGCCACGATCCGCTGGTTATACTCCTCGCGTTCGCTTTCAAGAATGGCCTCACCCAGCTTTGCCTCCAGCGCTTTGATTTCCGTCTTTGACTTCTTCAGCCGGGCGCTCTGTTCCAGCAAACGGCCCAAGCCCTCGTCATTCTGTTTGCGCAGTTGGTCGATTTGCTGCTGCCGCCGCTTGACTTCCTCCTGAACCGCCTTTTTTTCCTCTTCTTTGAGAGCGGCATTTCGCTCAAGACCGCGCAAGCGGCTTTTTAAAACATTATTTTCGATCGTCAGGCGTTCAAACGATTCTTGAACCCCGGTCACAGTTTTACGAAGTTCACGGTTTTCTGTCAGCGTTTCATTGACCGTGTTCATCAGCGCATCGACATCGACTTGACCGGCATTTTTTCGGAAGTCCGAAAGTTCAACCGATGTCACCGCTTCGGACACGCCCTTTTCAGCTGCCTGCACTGCAGGCGCGGCAGAAATCAAGGCCGACAACCCTAAACCGAATATAAACAGGGTTGAGTGGCGCTTTAACATTACAGGCTTACCTGCGGCTGGGCAGTTTTGCCGCCGCTGTTGGCCGTCATGATCACCGAGGCGTGGGGCGGCACAAAAGGATTGTTGACCGGAATACCCGCATCCTCCCGCCGGGCTTTCATGGCCGGAGACAGCAAATTAAATGCCGGCGGGGTTTTGACGTCCCCTTTGATCGGCAGAGGTTCATCAATCACATTTTTATCACCGCGCACGATTTTCGGCGTGATAAAAATAACAATTTCGGTCTTCGTATACGTTTCATTGCGATTTTTAAACAGGTTCCCCACCACGGGAATGTCCATTAAGCCGGGCAGCCCGCGATTTTCCTTGGACAAATCATCCCGGCGCAAGCCGCCCAGGATGATCGTCTTGCCATCCTTGACGATAATCGAGGAATCGAGTTTTGTGGTATTGACAATCGGAATCTGGTTATTGGTCGGCGTCACCAGCGTACCCGTGCGGCTTGAAATTTCAGGTTCGATTTTCATGGTAATGTAGCCATCGTCATTGATTTTTGGGCTGACATTTAAAAGCAGTCCGATATCGATAAAGCGGATGTCTTCGCTGACGGAAACGTTATTGCCCGTGCCCGTGGTGGTCGTAATCACATACGGCACACGGTCGCCGATGTTGAGTTTGGCGGTTTGATTATCGAGAACCATGATGCGGGGATTGGCTAAAATTTTCGTGTCGGAAACTTCCCGCAAAAGTTTGAGCGCCACGGTATAGTCGTCGGCCGACGCGTTTCCAACCGCAAACCGTCCGACAGTCCGGATGGCTGCATCCGTGGACACATTGGCGTCGATAGGAAAAGAACCGTGAAAATCCAGGGCCTGCAGATTGCTAGGCGTTCCCTCACCCGTAAAAGTTTTCTGCCAATCGATGCCGTAATCAAAGCTGGGCTTGAGTGTTAGCTGGAGAATACGCACTTCTAGCAGCACTGCACGCTCGGGAGTATCCAGCGACTTGACGATTTCCAGCACTTCCTTCATGCGTTCGGGATAGGCGCTGATGATCAGTTGATTGGAACGTTCATCCGCAACGACCGTACCGACCGCTTTGGCATCTAAGCGCAATTTCAACTGTGTCTCGATATCTTTGGCCGCGGCATTTTGCAGAGTGACGACCTGAGTATCCAGGCGCCGTTCCATGTCGTTGAGGACCGCATTCATTTGAATAAGTTTTTCGGGCGTGTCAATCATAATGACCGTCCCCGTGTCTTCATCGACCAGCACTTTTCCGATGGTGCTTTGCAGGGCCTCAAGCGCCGTCAGGACATAGGTGGGTTTAGCGTATTCAATCGTACGCGTGGCAATGCGGCGTTTGTCGTTATAATTTTTGCCATAGACCGTCACATACTCTTCTTCAGGCATGACGTAAATGATATCGTTTTTGATTTCATAAGCCAGCTGGTTGGAAATCACGATAATATCGAGCGCATCCTTAATCTTGACGTTTCGCAAAACCAAGGTCGAACGCCCCTGCACGTTTTTGCTCGTGACGATGTTTAAATCACCTTGCAGTGCCAAAAATTTGAGAATATCGACGACGTTGATGTCGCGCAGGTCGAGGAAGATGGATTTTTCCAACCCGGCTTGGAGGCGCTCGGAGAGGCTGCTGACCGGGTTGGAAACGGGCACGTCGGCATGTGACGCCGGCGGGAGGCCGGAGAGAAAAAAAACAAAAACAAGCAATGTCCGCAACAACTTCATCGGATTTCCAGTTCTTCATCGCCCAGCGAGAGGATCACGCTTTCGGGCTTGATTTCTTTGACCGTCATACCGGAAAAACTGTCGCCTTGTTTCAAGAACGTCGTAATGTTTTTTTGCAGATCTTCGATCATGCAGAAAGTCCTCGTGACGTCACCTTCAAAAAACGAGATGCCCGTCAATTTCAGGGTCTTGGACATCTCCATTAATTTCAGCGCCACATCGTTGGATTTGGCCTGCGTATCCGCGGCCTGTTCCATATAGGGCGCAAAAACATTACGCGGCGCTTCGTCCTGGAAAAGCTGCGCCGGATCGTGCGTTCCGCCCATCAACAGATCGGCCATTTTTTTCTGCGACAGATCAAAACGCGAAAGAAAGTCGTGCGAAAGAACGCTCATTTCAAACGCGGCATTGCCAATGACCGCAAGGGCCAGTACGAGACAAGCAATGCCAAGGCCCCGGTTGATGTCTTTGATTCGCAGAGCGCCGGCACGCCGTCGTGCTGAATCCTGAATCGTGCCCTGCAAGTATTCGAAACGCGCCTTGACCCCGGCCGGCGAGAGCAGTTCTTTCCAGTTGATGGGCTCGCGCGGCGTTTTAACTTTGCCGGGCTTGCCGGGTTCGCCTGCGGATGCCGGGCTGGTTTCCGGGGCGGAACCCTCTCCGCTTTCGATGATTTTTAAAAGCCGCTGTTCCGGCGTCAGTGAAGAATCGGTGTCAGCCATCCCGCGTTTACATCCTCATTGACGATCTCACGGATCGTCTGTTCATCCACGGCCCATTTGCGCTGCATGACCACGCTCTTAAGCGCCCGGTGGCAGAGGGACATAATTTTGCGCGGGTATCCTTTGGAAACTTCGTGAATCAGCCGGATCGATTCATCCAAAAAAAGACGCGACCGGGTCGTATAACCCGCCGTTTTCATCCGGTAATAAATCATTTCTGTGGTTTCTTTCAGACTGAGCGGATTGAGCGCGAATTTAAAACTGACCCGGTCCATGAAGTTCTGCATCTGGACGATTTTGGAATGGAGTTCAAGCTGACCGAGCAGAACAAGCTGCAGCAGCTTGTTCTGGTTGGTTTCATAATTCAAAATTAAACGCAGCATCTCCATCGAAGTCTCGGTGAGTTTTTGGGCCTCATCGATAATCAAGACAACGGTCTGCTGTTCGACAATACACTTTTGATAAAGAAATTTCTCAATGGCTTCTTTCAAGTCGAGCATGGTGGGTTTGCCGGCGTCAAAGGGCGTCCGGCAGTACTGCTCGACATTGATGCCCAGATTGCGAATCAGCGAGACAAGGAAAAAATATTCGTTTTCAAAACACGGATCGAGTACGAGGTGCATGATGAAATCGCCGCGCTCACGCAGGCAGCGGATCAATTTGCGCGAAAGCGTGGTCTTGCCAGTACCTACATCGCCGAGCACGACCGAAAGACCGCGTTTTAACCGCAGTTCGATCAAGAGGTTAGTCAGCGCCTGTTCGTGTTCCTGCGTCAAATAGAGAAAATCAGGGTCAGGACTGGTCGAAAAAGGTTCGCACTCGAAACCCAATACTTTGTAATAACTCATGGATTACTCCTTTTGGGCATCCACTAATATTACGGCTTGGAGTGAAATAGCCTTAAGCCTTTTATTTTGAAGGGGTTGGTCGCTTATTTTTTATCGTCTGGCGGGGCATTGTCGGGCTTGTCATGCATTGATTTTTTAAACTCGCGGATGCCTTCTCCGAGCGCCCGGCCGATTTCAGGCAAGCGTTTGGCCCCGAAAAGCAGTAAAACAACGACGAGAATAACAACAATTTCCAAGGGTCCGGGCAGGCTCATAAGAAGCTCCTTTGTTGTAACCTATTCAAAATAAAAGAGATAGAACAATTTTGGCAGCAGGATTTGGTTCCCTCCAGCGGACTTCATCTCGCTTCCGGGTAACCACCCGCTTTATGAACGGGACATTTAGTCACGTTCATAGGAAAAGCTATTTTCAAATCCTGCTCCCAAAGCGTCCGCCCACATCGAATCTCGGATGCTTTAGTCAGTTTCGTAAAAAATCGGGGCAGCAGGATTTGAACCTGCGACATCCTGCTCCCAAAGCAGGCGCTCTAGCCGGGCTGAGCCATGCCCCGTAAAAAACAGTCATGCGCACTGAGTGATGAGTCATGAGAATAAAACAACCCCTGCGAAATGACTATAACCGATTCAAAAAATAGTAAATTTTATTTCCCGTTCTTATTTTACTCGTTACTCATCACTCATGACCCATCACTTTTTTAAAAGATCGATCTCTCCCGGTAAATACTCAGAATCAGTCCCAAGGCCACGGCCGTCGAAAGCATCGATGACCCGCCGTAGCTGACCAGCGGGAGCGTAATTCCGGTAATCGGCATCAGGCCGACACTCATGCCGATGTTCACAAAAACCTGCATAAAAAGCATGGCCAGAATACCGCTGCCCAGCAAACGGGCTTTCATATCAGTGGTCGCTGCAATAATGCGGAAAGCGGAACTAAAAAGCAGCGTATACAGCCCCAGCAAAATCAGCGAGCCTGCGAATCCCCACTCTTCGCCAAAAACGCAGAAAATAAAATCGGTATGATGCTCCGGCACAAACTGAAGCTGGGTCTGCGTCCCGGCAAGATAACCCTTGCCCAGAAAACCGCCTGAACCCACTGCGATTTTAGATTGAATCGCCGTATAGCCGGCGCCCAGCGGATCAGAGCCGGGATCCAGAAAAACCAAAATCCGTTTTTTCTGATAGCTTTTAAGCAGCGTCCATAAAAAAGGAGCCGCGGCCGCGGCCGTCACCAGAGCCCCGATAAAAAAGCGGGCGCGCAGGCCCCACATGAATAAAATCGTGATCATCATGGCCAGCACCACCATGCCGGTGCCGAGATCAGGCTGTTTTAAAATCAGCCCCAGCGGTATAAGCACGATCAAAAGCGCCTGAAAAAGCGTTTTGCCTTCCTGCTCAATAATGGGACGGTCCCCGAGAAAATCCGCCAAAAAAAGAACCAGCGCCAGTTTGGCAAATTCGGAGGGCTGAAGCGCCAGCGGCCCCAGCTGAATCCAGCGCTGCGCGCCAAGAGTGGTGCGGCCGGCTGCTAAAACAAAAAGCAGGGCCGCAGCCACAATGAGATAAAAAAAAGGCGCCGCGCCAAGAAAAGTCCGGTAGCCTAAGGCACTGCTGGCCAAAAACACGATGCAGGCCAGCGCGATCCAAAAAACTTGTTTGACTTCATAACGGCCCGGATCAAAGTGCGATGCGCTGTAAACAAAAAGCAGGCTGATGGCCAGCAACCCGGCAATCGCGGCCACAAACGGCCAGTAGGTGTCTTTAAGCCACGCGGGGGCGCGCATCGAGTTCATGCCAAATTTTAACCGTGTCCGTAACCAGTTTTGCGGCTGTGATCCCGCCGGGCCCGCCGTGTTCGACAAAGGCCACAAAAGCAATTTTAGGATTGTCATACGGGAAAAAACCGGTCATCCAGCTGTGCGCTTGATTCGGCGGGGCCTGCGCTGTGCCGGTCTTGGCCGCCATTTTGTCGAAATCGACGCGGGCAAACTGCCCTGTCCCCATGTCCGATTCAACGACGTTGAGCATGGCTTTTTTAATAATTTTTAGATTTTCTTCGCGAATCGCCACACGCGGCCGGCCGTCTGCCTTGGGTTCGTCTTTGAGAGCGTTCAAAACCAGACGCGGCTCAACACGCTGGCCCTCGTTGGCAATAATGGCGGAAAGCCGTAGAATTTGAATCGGCGAGGTCAATAGATAACTTTGGCCGATCGCAAAACTCAGGGTCTCCCCGGCATACCAGGGTTCGCGGTAGCGCTGCCGCTTCCAGGCGCGGTCGGGCACCAAGCCGGGCGTCATATCGGTGACTTCCAGTTTCATCACGTCTCCCAGCCCTAATTCACGCGCATAATGGGCAATGTCGTCCGGTGAAAGCCGCTGGCCCAGCTGGTAAAAATACGTATTGCAGGAACGTTCGATGGCTTCATACAAGTTGAGCGAGCCATGGCCTTCTTTTAGCCAGCAGTGAAACCGGCGTTTGCCTAAACGGACGCCGCCGGTACATTTAAAACGCGTATTCGGCGTAATCTTGCCGGTTTCAAGTGCTGCGAGCGCGGTCACCAGCTTAAAAACCGAACCCGGCGGATAAGCCGAGCCCGTGCCGCGGTCGAGCATAGGCGCCTCTTTGTCCTGCAAAAGCGCCACGCGCTCCTGGCTTTTTCCCGGCGAAACAAAGACATTGGGATCATAGGCCGGCGAACTGGCCAGCGCAATAATGCCTTCGGTCTGCAGATCCAGAACAGCCACCGAAGCGTGACGGCCCTGGATCATAGCGTCGATTTTTTCCTGCAATTCTAAATCAAGCGTCAGCACCAGGTCCTCGCCGGGTTCCGGCCGGCGTTCGGAAAGGACGCGCACAAAATTTCCTTTAGCATCGACTTCGATCTGACGCCCGCCGCGCCAGCCGCGCAAGGCATTGTCATAAATTTTTTCAATCCCCGCGCGGCCTAAAAGTGAATTCATACCAAACCGTTCGCGATCCAAATTTTCGTATTCGCGCGGATTAATTTTTCCAATGTAGCCGATCAGATGCGACGCGGCGGTGTGGTAGGGATAAAAACGCAGGCCGCTCACCTGCACAGACACGCCTGGCAGTTCGGGTTTCAATTCTTCGACGATAAAAACGATGGCGCGGCTGATGTCCGGCTGGATCATGGCCGGCGCAAAAGGATATTCGCGCGGCGCGCTCATGCGGCGGCGGATTTCTTTTTCGGGAATTTTCAGAATTTTGGAAAGCCGCGTAAAAACTTCAGGCGTGACGTCTTCGGGCGTCGCGATCAGATTGTAGGAAATGCGGTTGGTGGCCAGGGCGTGTCCGCGGGCATCCAGCACCTTGCCGCGCGCGGCCTCCAGCGGAATAAGACGGATGCGATTTTGTTCGCCGAGGCGGCGGTATTCGGCCCCTTGCAGGACTTGCGTGCGGAAAAGACTCAATCCCAAAAGCGCCAGCCCGCCGTAAATCATCCACCTAAAAATAATGAAACGCATTAAGAAATCCTAGTTATCTAATGCCGTGTGCGAATTTACTGCGCTTTCCCCCCCCCACCTTAGTCCTCCCCCGGAGAGCACGGGGGAGGAAACTGACGCCTATCGCCCTTTTCTCCCCCCGTGCTTTTCGGGGGGAGATTTAAGAGGGGGGAAACTCGCACACAGCATTATTATCTAAAAAGCTCGTACTGTCTTAAAAGCCGCCGCTCTTTAAACCAAAGCGCGGTCAGAAAGAAAAAAAACGGGTAGAGCAATGCCGAATACAGCGCTGAACCTGCCAGCGCCGCAAAGTCGCTGGCTGCAAACGCCGTGCGGCTGCCCAAAAGCAAAGTCAGACTATAGCTTATGGCCAGGGCGCATGCCATAAAAATTAGGGCAATACCCAGGCGGAAAACCAGAATGCCGTGCTCGATTTTCTGGACCAAAAGATCCAGCACCAGCGAGGAAATCACCAGCGCGCTGGTCTCGACGCCAAAAGGCGCGCTTCCGGCCAAGTCCCGCATCAAGCCGGCGCAAAAAGCCACTGGAATCGTGGTTTTCCAGCCCCACTCCAAGCAGGCATACAACACCATCAAATAAAGCGGCAAAGGCGCTGCCGCACCCAGATGGAATGAGCGCAAGACCGTCATTTCGGCCCCAAGCCAAAGGAGCAGGTACAGAATCAGACGGCCTGTGATGACGCGAGGCATAGCACTTCTTCCAGTTCTTTGAACGAAACTGCAGGTTTTAATTCGGCCGCCAGGTGCAGTCCGTCAGCGGCTTTGGCCATGGATTGGATTTTACCCACGGGAATTCCCTTGGGAAATAAACCCGTGGCGCCGGAGGTCAGTACGGTTTCACCCAAACTGACCTTGGAATCCAATTCCAGATAGTCGAGCGTCAAAATTTCAGATCCGTTTCCCATCGCCACGCCTTGGGCCCGGCTTTCGGAAGCCAGCGCGCTGACGCGTGATTCCGGATCCAGCAAAAGGAGCGCCCGCGAAGTATGCAGCCCGGCTTCAAAAATACGGCCGACCAGCCCCTCGGCCACAACCACGCTCATGTCTTTGCGAATACCGTCTTTGCGGCCGCGATCCAGAATAATCATTTTGCGCCAAGGTGAAATGTCCCAGCCGATCACGCGCGCCGGCAGGGCTTTAGCGGGCTGGGTCTCTTTAAATTCCAAAAGTTTGCGCAGGCGTTTATTTTCACGTTCACTTTCGCGGGCGGCTTCTAGTTCACGCTCCAGTTCTGCGATCTTGGTTTCATAAGCGGACTGGTCTTGCAAGGAATGCCAGGCCCGTGAAACGCCGTCGCGTATATCGATAAAGGTATAACCGATGCCGCTGCCTATGGAAAGGACCGGTTTGAGCAAAGTGTCGCCCAGATTATGGGCCGCGGGAGAAATTTGGGGGTGAAAGGCTACGAGAATGACAGGCAGAAGGATAATCGCAATCCAATAATGCGAAGGCCGGAGCCGCATGCGTTTAAACCCTTCTTAACCGGCGGGAGCCAGGTGCAGCTTAACTCGCACCTAGATATTCTTTGGTTTGATTTGAATTCAACGACAGCTTCTTGAGCAGGTGGAAATCATTCAGATAACGGCCGGTGCCAAGCGCAATGGCCGTCAACGGATCATCCGCAATGTGAACGGGCAGGCCGGTCTCTTCGCTGACAAGTTTGTCCAGGCCGCGCAAGAGCGCCCCGCCGCCGGCCAGGATCAGCCCGCGATCAATCAAATCCGCGGAGAGTTCCGGAGGCGTGCGTTCGAGGGCAATACGTACGGCTTCAAGAATGGTCGAAATCGGCTCAGACAGCGCTTCGCGAATTTCTTCGCTCGTGATCGTGACGGTCTTGGGCAGCCCGGCCAGAATGTCGCGGCCTTTGACATCGAGCGTCATTTCTTCTTCAAGCGGATAGGCGGAACCGATGCGAATTTTGATTTCCTCGGCCGTGCGTTCGCCGATCATCAGATTGTAAGATTTTTTCAGGTGCGTGATAATGGCTTCATCAAATTCATCGCCGCCGATGCGGATACTTTTCGCAAACACAATGCCCGAAAGCGAGATCACGGCAATTTCCGTGGTGCCGCCGCCAATATCAATAATCATGTTGCCGGCCGGTTCCTGAATCGGAAGGCCCACGCCAACGGCCGCGGCAATCGGTTCTTCGACAAGGTAAACGGGACTGCGCGCGCCGGCGCGTTCGGCTGAATCTTTGACGGCGCGCTTTTCCACTTCGGTGATGCCGCTCGGAACGGCAATCACAACGCGCGGGCTGATTAAACGGTTCTTGCGGTGAACTTTGCGGATGAAATAACGCAGCATCGCTTCTGTGATATCAAAATCCGCGATGACGCCGTCTTTCATGGGACGGATGGCAATGATGTTTCCGGGCGTACGGCCGAGCATGCGCTTGGCTTCCTCGCCGACAGCCAGCACCTGATGTGTCGCCCGGTCAATGGCTACAACGGAAGGCTCGCAGAGAACAACGCCCTGCCCCTTCACGTAGACAAGGGTGTTCGCCGTACCGAGATCAATCCCGATATCGCTGGAAAATAGGTCAAGAAGTCTGTCGAAAAATAACATAGGTTTTTTAAGGCGTTTTGAAGGGCCGTAAGAGGAAGGAGTATAACGAAATCAATCTAGCCTGTCAACGCCATTACGGAGAGGATGCGCTCCTGCGTCTTTTCCTGGCGAAAAGAGTAAAAAAGATCGTTCCGGCAGACCGTACAATAGCCGCTGTCAGTGATCCGGCTGGCTGCAATCCCCGCTTTAACCAGCCTGGACAACGCCTCCCGAACCGGATCCAAAAAGCCTCCAGGCCCGCTTCCGCTCCGGCGTCCTTCCCGGTAATGGTCCGGAAATAATGCCCGAAATTCCGGTCCCACTTCGTAACAGCAGCCCCGGATGGCGGGGCCGATGCCCACGGTCAAATCTGCCGGCCGGGAGCCATAGGCATGCGTCAATTTTGCAACCGCTGTTTCCAAAACACCGGCTTGCAGACCCCGCCAGCCGGCGTGTACAACACCCACGGCCCGGCATACGGGATCTTCGAAAAAAACAGGCAGGCAGTCCGCCGTTTTAACACCGAGCACGACCTCTGCCGCATCCGTCACAAGCCCATCGGCTTCAGATGCCGGGGCCGGAAGCGCGCCGGGACTTACCATCAAAACTTCAGTGCCATGCACCTGATGGACCAGCACCAATTTGCGCGAATCTAGACCGGCTTTTGTTACAAACTCTGGAAATTGTTCGCGCGTAACGCCGCGGCCGGAAAAAAGGGCGCGCACCTGGGGGCTAAAACAGCGGAAGCTATAAATGCCGTCCTGAGCAAGGGTTTCAGGCATGGGCACTTAAGAAATTGCCGTTCCAGTCTGGGGATCGGGCATGGACGTATCTTCGAAGAAATTCTCGGCGCTTAAAAGTTTTTCGGCTTTTTGCATGGCCGGTTCGGCATGAAACCGTTTGCGGATCGCGCCGTCATTGAGGTAGTTATTGAGGGCGACAAACAACATGGCCTGATCTAGCGCCAGGTAGCGGCGGCTGGCCGCGCCGGTTTTTACATTCACGGAATCATAAAAACCATAATCGCCATACACATCGTAGTTCTTGATCAGTTTGCGTAAATTGCGCACTACGGCTTTGGGGTAATACTCAATGCCGAGCACGCTGGCATGCGGCGTCACAACGCCGGCCTTATAGCCTTTGGCCCCGAAGGGAGCGGCGCCATACTCCGAATAGCCCCCTTCCGGAATCGCACACGGGCTCATACCCCAAACGGGTTGTTTCATTTCCCGGGCGTAACGGATCTGTCCCAGGACCTGCCGCTTATTGTTGAGGCCTAAACCCTGGGGGGCCAATTCTTTTTCTTTAAGAATCAGCCCGGGCATCAAGGCTTCAAACGCCGACCCGCCCCAACTCGGAAGATAGCGCAGGCCTTTCCATTCGTAATAGCCCCCGCTGTAGGTATAACCCAGTGTGGTTTTGGGACTGCGGTTGATCGGACGCATCTGCTGCCAGCCGTATTCTTCCGGAAAAGTACGAATCATCCCCATAAACCAGTGTTCTTCCGGCACTTCACCGCGGGCAATGGCGAGGTAACTGGCTGCACGCGGCTCTGTGTAGAAAACACCGTAATGATAATCGGACGGTACGCCAAGGTGCTCATAAAACCCATGAAACATTTGGCGTTCCACAGGATCGTAGAAAAAATTAAAATTGCCACGGCCAATCAGGCGTCCGGCCTGCTCCGTCAACTCTTCCGGAAACGCATTCTTGGCCACATAAAGTCCGGCCACCAGCCAGCCGCTGTCGACCAGCGAAACAAAATAACTGGTACGCTCGGCCGTTGTTGTATCGTAGTAATTGTAGGGAAAACCGCTCTCATGGTATTGGACTTTTTCCAGCGTGGTCATCGTCAGCCGGATGCGCCGGATCGTTTCTTCTTTGCTTAAAAATCCGAGATCATAGGCCGACACCAGGCACATGAAGTAAACGCCGATGTTCGTGACGTTGGTGTAGTCGCCCACCCAGGTTTTATCATCGACTGCCGCGGTTTCGCCAATCTGGATGGTATCCAGAGGCAGGCCATGTTCCTGGTCAACAATTTGATCGAAAAATTTCCAGGTATCCTGCGCGATCTCGTGCAGGAAGGCGCGGTCGTCTTTGGGGAATTTCTTTTTTACAACGGTCTGGTTTGCAAATCCACCCAGGCGTTTCAGTAAAAAGCGGGTAAATTCAATCCCCTCGATTTTCGTTTCCGTCTTTTCAATTTTGCGCGGCGGAAAATCCACCGGCGTAGGCCCGGGGTTTCCGGTATGCACAAAACGGATGTTATCGAGGTAAATCACCCCGGTTTTTTTTGAGACCATGCGGTCTTGAAACACGATCACCAATTCATCCAGATTACGGCGCCCAATCGCCGGATTGGCCCAGGCCGCAGGGTCGGCGTAATCCATCAGCCCCGTCATTTTATTCAGTGGAATCTTGACAGTCCGCCACTTGGCAGATACCGGAACGCGGTAGGAACCTTTAATCTTTTCAATATCCACGGCGCTCACGGGGGCCGGCGGCGGGGCTTCGCCCTCGACCGGGTGGATAGGTTTGGGTTTTTTGATTTCGATTTTGAAAATATTGGGAAACCCTTTGGCGCTATCACCTTTGATGTCCATATAGAGATGATCGTAATAAGTTCCGTCAAAATCTTTGAGTTTGGTCCAGAAGCCATTCTGCGATGGCAGATCCGATTCAACACTATAGGTGAGTTTGAGAGCTTTATTGGGCGCGAGGGCCTTGCGCGGCAATTCGACCACATCCGCATCGGTATAGGAATTATTTTCGTCCATAGGATCGAGATTCCAAGAACCGCTTTCACCGCCAAGGCGATTGGTCAATTCGCCGTTTTCAAAGTCGGCGATAACTACTTCGGCGGGAAGATTAACGGGGCTTTCGGCAGCAGGCGCGGCCGCAGCGCTAAGGCCGGAATGCGGGATGAAGATGGAAAAAATGAAGAGCGTTAAAATGGAGACAAGTTTTCGCATGGGGACCAATCCCTTCGGGACAAAATCAGATTTGAACGGCTAAGGCAGGTATTATAGGAAAGCTTTAAGCTTTTGCCAAGTTCTAGGGCCCACAAGGCCGTCCGCCCTCAGCCCCCGGGAGCGCTGAAATTTTTTGACAGCCTGCGTGGTCCGGGGGCCAAAAGAGCCATCGGCCGCACCCGGGTTGTAGCCCGCTTTTTTGAGCGCGCGCTGGATTTGCTTGCGCTGCGGCAGGGCCCACATTTGCTGGTGAACACTGCGGCGGCCCCAACTGGATCCAAATGTATAATCCAAAAGCTTCGTCAAATCACGCCAGAGCGAATGGCTGCCCATAATCGCGACAAGCACTTTTTTGTTCGCAACACGCATATGCCCCACGAAACAATGCCGCGCATTGCGCGTCCAGCCGGTTTTACCGACGACTTCGCGCCGGTCGCGCCACAGCATCTTGTTATGATTTCTCAGATAAATCCGGCGGCCGTGCAGACTGCGGATCTGCGTAGTGCGAACTTTAAGCGTGTCCACCAAAAACGGATGCCGTTCGGCATAACGCATGATCACGGCTAAGTCATAGGCCGACGAATACTGGTTTAAAGCCGGCAGTCCGCTGGAGCGCACAAACTTGCTATTGCGGCAGCCGATCGCTTTCGCTTTGGCATTCATTCGGGCCGCAAAACGCGGCATAGATCCGGCCACCGCAATGGCCAAAACTTCGGCGGCATCATTCGCGGAACTAATCAGCGTTGCGCGGATCAAATCGCGCACGTAATATTTTTCACCCGGCCGCAGATAAGCTTTGGACGGTTCTACAGATGTCACAAAACGCGGAATGGTAATCACACGGTCAAGCGGCAGGGTCTCATAGGCCACAATGGCCGTCATCACCTTGGTCGTACTGGCCGGCTGGCGGCGCAGATGCGGGGTCTTTGAAAAAGTCAAACGCTGGCTTGCCGAATCCAACAGAATGGCGGAAGGCGCTGTGATGCTGACACCCCAGGCCTGGCTTTCCGGAATAAAACCCGATTGGGAAATCATAAAGCAGAAAAGAATTTTAAGAGCGGAAATCTTTTTTAGACGAACCATCATTTGCTTCATTCTATCCTCGCTTGATTAAGACGGCTCACGGGGCTCTATAAACGAATAAAACCATTACACTGTAATGAGTTATCGGCAAAAAAATCGCTGCCTTAATGCGGGTCTTATGATAGTTTTTTTTTGCGAAATTAGGTAGGAAAATCTTACAAACCTCGAAACCCAGGCCTTCCTTAAGTCGCTTTGCCGGTTGAACTTGGGCTATACATCCCCGGCATTTTGGGTATAATGAAGCTCCTTTCAGCCTTTATCCTTCCAGAATTATGGTGGCCATAGCTCAACTTGGTTAGAGCACAAGATTGTGGATCTTGGGGTTGCGGGTTCAATTCCCGTTGGCCACCCCATATGTTACAACGAACCGAAGGAGTAAAACTCCACGTTTTTGATACGCACTGCTATAGAGTGCGTATCAAAAACACGGTTCGTTGAGGGTAACAGGAACACTCGTCACCATGGCCTAGAACCGCAGATCAGCTATCCCCGCTTTTTCTCTCCCTCAAATTCGTTGCCAGCAGCTCAGACAAAGCCCGGATAAAGTCTTTCAGACTATCATCGTCATTCATTTGATTGAACGGATTGGTGGGATTAAGGTCTAGGTCGGGGTATTTCCCAGGCGGATGATTCTTATTTCAAACCTGTACTTCCTAAAAATTTTTCTTCATTTCGGCACCTTATTTTTTTCTCATTGTTATAGTATTGGGAAATGTTTCAAAAAAGGAGTACGACCTGCGCTTCATTTTTGGGAAGAATGTGAATTGTCTTGAATCCTATGTTGTTTGTGTCGGAGTTTTTTCCGCTCTCGCCTACCCTCTCGCACATGCCAAATAATAAATCCCGGCAGCAGCAGTCCTATCACGATATGAATCCAACTAGAAATGAATCGAAATGTTTCCCCGCCAGCATAATAAAGCAAATAACCCGTGATGATTAAAATCAAATTCACACTGATTAAAATAACCCCATTGCGACGATTGAGGCCCGCTTTCCATCCTTTTTTAATATGCGCTGGAATTAAAGTTCCCAAAATAATTAATACGAGCATGGCTGCCGCGCCGTGAACCTTTAAAGCCCAAGGTTCAAGGGGATGAACTTGATCTTCCCCTTTTGGGAACCCATAGTGAAAAATCAGCCCCGCTAATCCGGAAACAAAGACAAGGATGAAGCTCGTATAAAACCAGGTCCGGTGCCTTCGGGAAAGTTTCATTCCGTTTGGGCGCATGATTCAATTCCTTGAGGGATCTTTGAGGAGAATAGCTCGGGCAGAAAACTTTTTTAAAAATGCGGCTTCGGGATTTCCTTCAAGCATGACTGCTTTAGTCAGGGCATCGGCAATCATACAGGAAGGCGCAAAGACGGAAATACTTTCGGGAGTCAGACAAGGAGAATGATCTTTAGGGTTAACAATAGCGGAAACTTGTTTCCCTCTCCATTGTTTTTGCGAGAAATAATGCGCCGAAGTCGCAAAAGCAATCTGCCGCGCAAACCCGAGCCGAAGAATCTTTCCCGGATTCTGGATATCCCGAACATAAATAGACTGTTTTCTATTTCCAAAAATTCTTAAGTCGCCGCCAGCATTGACCGAACCGTAAGAAACCCCTTGTTTTCTGAGTTCTTTCACGGCCTGATCCACAGCAAATCCTTTGGCAATTCCCCCCAAATCAATCATTACAGATTTTTTGAATTTCACTTGATGCTGAGGAAGAAGCTGAACATCCAGGAAATTTCCGCTGGGATTGTTTCGCGAAAACCTGGGCAAATACTTCCAGCGAACAAGGAGAGGCGCAATGGTGCAATCAAATAACCCATTGGTCTTGGCAAAGATTTCTTGTGCTGTTTTCAGAACCTCATACGTGGAAGGATGAATCGAAACAGGTTCTTTAAACGCTAACCGATTGATTCTTGAGACATCACTCGTTTCATTATGAAAACTCATCAAATGATGGACACGTTCAACGGCTTTAAAGGCCCGATGGATTGCCCAATTTAGATGTTCCTCTGTACGTCCTCCGGCACAGATTTCCACAAAGGTTCCGAGCAAGGGCCGGGCACGCCGAATTTCACTTATTCCGAAGGAACATTTCATACATGACTAGGACGCGCTTGACGCCGTCTGTGATATGGCGACAGGAGAGCGTGGCGCCGCCGATGTTTTTGATATCTTTATCGAGTTTAAATTCCGCAGCGCTTGTCTTTCCCACAAACTGCTTGCGCCATTTCTCATCGCGAATTTCATATCCGTAAGTTTCCCGATAATCCATTATTTCAATCTGCCTAACACCGCCATCAGGATTAATGCCGATTGCATAAGTGATAAACTCATGCTTCCCCAGCACTTCATCGACAATAAAATACTCTCCCGAACTTGTGCGCCAAATCCGTTGTTCCTTGACTCTTGCAGGAACACCAGATTTCTTTTTAATGGCCGCGCGTTCTTGATCGATAAGAGTCAGTGGGATCGGAGTAAATTTCTCTCCCGGAAAAATAGCGTGCTGGGCCTGTTCCACGGTCAAATAAACAGTGGCCCAGCCGGGCGAACTGCTGGCAAGAATGCCGGGAACCGTGAGCCAGTAAATCCAGTTTTGTTTTCTTAGATTCTTCACTTTAAAATAACCATCCTGTTTTCACCCGGGCTTCCACAGACTCATGCTCTTCTCCGTAAACCCGGCCGCCTTTTGTAGCCTGCTGCTGCTCTTCATTGTAAGTCGCAACGAATGGGAGTTGAAACAGTACTGTCGCCGTAACCCAAAAGCGTTTGTTCGCATAATGAATATTGGGACCAAAGAGAAATGCAGTGTGCTCAATATCTTTGGGCTTAAAACTGGCGATTTCATTGTGAATACGCGCCTCTAAACCAGCCGACCAATTCCGCGCAAACCGGTAAGACGCCCCCATATCCACCTCAAAGACAGACTCTTTGCCCCAATGAGTTTTTTCAAAACCAATGACATCACCGGTTTCTTCATCCTCGATGGCGGCTCCGCCTTTTTCTCGTTCCCATTCCAGTTCATACCAAAGATTCATTACCGTAACCAGTCTGTCTTCCATAAAGTTTTTCTGGATAATAAGTTTCGGTTCAAGCTCGATTTCATTAGGGCCAAACGACGGCTCAAAATATAGAGCGAGGCCAATCGGGTGCTTATAAGGGCTCAGAATCCGATAAATATTTTCAATGGAAATGCCTTCCCAACTGAGACCGTTAAATGGTTTATCCCCCGAAAAATTCGCAGGAAGATCTTCTCCTCCTGTCGAACCATCGTCTTCGGTCTTGTTCGAATAAACGTGCCGTTCATTGGTGTAGAACGAAATTTGATAATTATCTGTCACGCCGTATTCAATCTCGGTCCGGTAAAGAGAGTTTGCATAATCGCCATGCTTTTTGCCATATTTCCCCCAGTACCACTGCTCCAGTTCCCATTTACCTTTAGGCATGGTATCCGTGACGTAATTGTATCCGAACAAGCTTTCCCCAGCCATGGCCGGTTGAGAAAAAACAACTCCGCTCATTAACATGCAAAAAATCGACGCCCGTAAGAGGCCTAGCCATCCTCTGCGCCGAAGATTCCGAATTATCTTCTCCATTTTCAAATCTCCTTTTTTCGAATTCATCATTGTTGGCTAGGTACTTTTAAGTGCCCCCGGTATCCATCCCTGGCTGCTATTGCTGATGCCGGATTATTCCATTCGCACTACTTGTTCAAGATTAACTTCCCCGCCTTTGTGATCTGAAGCCGGTACTGGGCGTCTCCATGTTCAATCACAATTTCACGTTCATTTCCAAAAAGATCCTCAGAACGATAAATCTTTCTCTTGGCCGATTCTTGTTTTTTCTGAGGATCAGGATTTCCGAAAGAGAAAAATTTATTCATTATGTTTCCTGCTTGCGGCTTATTTTTATTGATATTGACGTAATGGTAGATTTTTGGCTGGGTACTTGCGGGAGAGGCCGTCCCTGGCTAAAATTCTATACAAGACTAGAACTTTTTTATTTCATAAATTTATCGACTCATTTTGAGTGGCTTGTTCTAGCCATCTTCTGCCGCACTTTCTACATTCCCAACATACCGTTGAAACCGCCATTTCCTCCGCCCGGCGTTCGCTTGCGTGCGACCATTGCATCTGTTTTCCGCAAAAAGAACAACTCATAGCTCATCATAAAAGTTTTCGGATTGAATAAAGCTGCAAGCGCTGATGAAAATGACGGCGAAGGCAATCAAATCCCTCGCGTGAATCCGACCCCAAAGCCCAGATCATGCCGCCATGCGCATCCTACTTCGCAGGGGCTACTCAGATTTCTCTGATTGAGAAATTATCTAAATAAGACTTAATCTAAATAAGATTTAATCCAATTAAGACGGAATCTAATTTGCGGGACAAGAAATGTCAAGGAATAATTTCCGCGGAGGTTTTGTGTTTATTTAGCGACTAGCTCATTGCGTTTCCCCTGCATAAACGATTCTACAACAGAAGGGTCTCGCGAAGAGGAGGAGCGTTCCTGGGATGAAGCGAAAGACCAATAAAATGCTCAATGAGCGGAGGCGGAGACACACCCACAAAACTTTTGAAACCATTTGGCGCAAAGAAAAAATAGTGAGCATCTGTTTTTAGCTTTCATATAGGACTTACAGACGCCATCATTTCACGGAATCTTAGCATTTGAACATCTAGCGTCGGCAACCGTACCAGCTCCAGCAGCCGACGCAAATGGAAATGCTTGACGATTTCCGGCTGCTGGTTTTCATTAAGGAACTTTTGGATGGCTTCGGGCAGATCCAGCGTCTTAAGAACACGGGCGATATGAGACCAATCTTCACCCGTTATCTCGGAAAGACCTCGAACGCTCCTTATTCCAGATGATTCCTGCAAGTCTTGATAATATGCGGCTTTTTTAAGGGGGAAATTTTCCAGTCTTTGAAGATAGGTCTGGTGCTTCTCCCAAACCTTCTGATCGATAGTCCCGACTTCGTTGAGTGCTGTTGGGCGGTCTCCAAAAATAATCTGCTGGCGGCGACGCTGGTAGATGCTATAGAAGGCCTGCGAATACTTAAAAGTACGCACCTCGCGCGAATCGTCGAGGGTAAGATAAAGGACCCCATTTGTTACGACGAACCCAATCCTGAAGATTGGGTTCTATTGATTAGATCTGACTGCGGATTTAATCAAATTCCCCTTATTCACGCAGAGTAACGAGAAGACCTGATGCCGGGACGCGAATATGCTCCCGGCATCAACTCTATTTATCACCTGTCCTCTATATGAACCAACTCTAATAATCGGGATAATTGAAAATATCGTACGATGGCACTCTAATACGCCGCTTTCTTTAGCGGGTTTTGTTATTTTACGATCCTAGTCGATTTGTGGATCATCGGCTCCGGGACAAAAGCATCGTTCCCCTTGAGACAATGCGCCGGATTACCAGCCACCACCGAGTACGGCGCAACATCTTTGGTCACGACCGATCCCGCCCCGACCACGGCATGTTCTCCAATGTGGACACCTTTGAGAATAATGGAATGGCAGCCGATCAAAACGTCGTTTTCAATAACTACGGGCTTCATCTTTTCCGGCGCAGCGCCGCTCACATGGTATTCGCGGTCCATGATGACGCAGTCCCAGGAAATCATGACCCGCTCTCCGATTCGCACTTCGGCGCCCGCGTGGATCTCCGTCCGGTCGCCAATCGAACTGCTCTTGCCAATCTGGAGCCGGGCCGTTTTGTCCGGAGCGCCGACGCAGCTTAAACGCACGTCCGGATAAAAACGCACCAAGTCCGCAGCCTCAATCGTTCCATGTTCCTGCCAAATGCGGACCTTGCCCCATGCGAGAATAAACGCGGGCTTCTTAAAATGCAGGCTGAGCAGCGTGCCGCGCGCATACCCCCATGTCTGGCGCAGGGCCCGCCGCAGGCCCATTTGACTGATTTTTTGAAAATAGAACCCGGCCCAATTTTTCATTTAGCACCCGAACCCAGCAAGACGACCGGAATCGTTTTTAAAAAAAGGAACAAATCCAATCGCAGGGACCAATGATCGATATACTCGAGGTCCAATTTCATCCAGGTGTCGAAATCGACGATTTTATTGCGGCCTTCCACCTGCCAGAGGCAGGTCAGCCCGGGGCGCATGGACAACCGCCGCCGGTGCCAGGGCTCATATTTTTCCACTTCCGCGGGAATCGGCGGCCGCGGCCCGACAAAACTCATGTCGCCGTTGAGAACATTGAAAAGCTGAGGCAATTCGTCAACGCTGAATTTGCGCAGCCATTTGCCAAGCGGCGTCACACGCGGGTCATTTTCCATTTTGAACGCCGGCCCTTTCATTTCATTCTGCGTCCGTAAAGCGGCCAGCTTGGCCTCGGCATCCTGGACCATGGTGCGGAATTTAAAAAGTTTGAACCGGCGGCCGTTCAGACTCGAGCGTTCCTGCACAAAGAAAACAGGGCCCGGGGACGAGATCTTAATCAGGATTGCCGTCAGCAGAAAAACCGGTGCGAGGATAAACAGCGCGGCGCAGGCAAGAAGAATATCCAAAAGTCTTTTAATAAACAGCTGCCCGAGTTGCGTGGGCGTGGTCTCAAAAGTTAAAAGATGGAAACGCGAAAGTTCACGCTGGGTCACTTTGACGAATTTTTTAATGTTGAAGTAGTCAACCGAAACGCTGACACGCTTGCCCAGATCTTCGCAATACAGGATCGGTTCTTGAATCAGATCCAGCCAGCCGCGGGGTACGATAAAAATCACTTCGTCGACGACGCATTTTTTGAGAATGTCAGGAATGTCGGCCAGCGCACCGATGACTTCGTGTCCGCGAACGCGGCGGCCGGCCATCTGGGGATATTGGTCGATGAGACCGACGATGCACAGCCCCCATTCCGGATGCCGTGCCACGAGGTCTATAAACGCCTGGGCACGCGCGCTGGTCCCGACTAAAAGGATATAATGGCAGTTATGGCCTTTTTTTTGATAAAACCGCAGCAGGCTGATCAAAAGGATGCGCTCCAGCACGAGAAAAAAAGCAGCCAGCAGAAAGGCCAGCGAAACAAAAGAACGGCTGACGTATTCCAGTTTCCATAAATAGGCCATCCCCGAAAAAAAGAAAGCGGCCAAGATCCATGCTTTGACAATATCCACAGTCACATCGGTCAGGGTCAAGGAGCGGAGCGAACGGTAGCAGCGCGCAAAAATCAGGGCCGCGGCCCATGCTCCCAAAAGAAACGGAATCAGCCTTAGATAATGCTGCAGCGGATAGATTTCGCGGACAACATCCGGTCCGTAAAAAAGGCCGATGCGGTCCCGCAAGGCGTGACCGGCAAAAAAAGCAGCGACGACCAAGCCCAGGTCCAGCACCATGAGGAAATTCCGCAGGGCAAAATCGCCGGCGTTAAAAATGCCGATTTCTTTTTCTTCAAGTTTGCATTCCATGATTTCTTTCCTCGATTTTTTGCCGGAGCGCCAGCCAGAAAAATTGCATGTCCCGTACCAAATAGCGCTTCCACAACCGAGCCGGCTCAAGACACAGCCGCCACAGCCACTCCAAACCGGTCTTTTGCATCCAAGCCGGCGCGCGTTTGACCGCGCCCGCGGCAAAATCAATGCCCGCCCCCACGGCCAGGCTGACGGGAACTTCCAACTGCCGGTAATGCCGGCGGATCCATTTTTCCTGTTTGGGCGCGCCCAAGCCTACGAGCAAAATGTCAGGCCGGGCGGCCCGGACGGCTTCCAGCACTTTGGCATTCTCACGCGCGTCTTTTTCAAACCCCATCGGCGGACAGTAAGTGCCTGCGATCGTCAGGCCCGGAAAGCGGGTTTTCAAACGCAGGGCGGCCTCTTCCGCCGCGCCTTTTTTCCCTCCCAAAAGAAAAACACGGTAATTTTTCTGTGCGGCCAGCGCACAAGCCTCAAAAAAAAGGTCGGAACCGGCCACACGCTCCTTAAAAGGCTGGCCCAAAAATTTTCCGGCCCAAACCAGCGGCATGCCGTCAGGAAGGACCAGCGCCGCGTCCGCATAACAATCCCGGAACTCCGCATCCTCCTGCCATTGGACGATATGGTCCGCATTGGGCGTTACCACATAGGAAGGTTCACGGCGGCTGACCAGGTGGTCTACGGCCGCAACCGCTTCCGGCAGCGACACCGCATCCACAAGCACATGACAAATGTTGTTTTTGACGGTCATGGGCTCTCCTTGGCCGCTGAAAACCGCGTGCGGTAAACAGACCCGGCATAACGGCTCATATACAAATAGCCCTTGGCAGGATCAAACAGCAGGGCCGCTGCGCCGGGACCGTTTGGCAAATCGCCGGTGATTTCTTCCCAACTCTGTCCACGGTCACGGGTCAGAAAAATTTTTCCGCCGGCATAGCGGTCCCATACCATGGTACTCACGGCGACTTGGGAAGAATCCTGCGGATGCACGGCCAGCGCTGCGGCCGCGCCTTTGGCCGGAAACCGTTTCAGCAGTTCCCATTGCTCCCCACGGTTGCGCGAGATATAAATCACGGGACCGCCGGCATCGCCGGCGGCATAAACCGTCCCGTCCGGAGCCGCCGACAAATCAAAGACCCAGCCCAGTTCTTTCAAGACATGTTTCCAGCTGGTCCCGCCGTTTTCTGAAAGGTAAACGCCGCCGGCAGGGCCGCTGGCTCCCCAAAAGAGCCGGTTGGAATCGCCGGGATCAAACGCCAGCCCTCGATAAATTCTGCGCGAGCCGGGCTGCGACGGCGCCGGTTTCCAGCTTTTTGCGCCGTCGCGTGAAATAAAAAGTCCGCCGCCATCATCCCCGTCGATACCCGCATAAAACGTGCCGGCGCCGGCGTCATAAGCCAAGGCCCGCGGATAACCTTCATGCCACAGGGTGTTGACGCGGGGCCGTTTGAGCCAAAACACTTCGCGCACCGGCATAAAACTTTGTCCCGCATTTTCGCTCAACTGCAGTTGATTGACGGGGTCCGACCAAGGTGACGACGCTGCTAAAATTTTCTGGGATTGCTCGCCCCAGACCGCAACCCGCCAAATGTGGCCATGCAGTTCTTTGCGGTACCCTCCTGCCGGAAGCACGGCACGGTAACTTTTGCCGCCGTCCTCACTGCGTAAAAGGCCATTGTCCATCGTGGCAACATACAACCGCCCTTGGCTATCCACCACCATGTCAGAACCGACGGTATTGGGCGCGCCTTTGATTTTTTCCTGCCAGCTTTCGCCGCCGTCGTCGCTGCGCCAGACGCCCCACCAGTCGGTGCGGAAAAGCACGCGGTCATTGTGCGGATCGGTTTTGACGGAGGCTGTTTTGCCGCCGGAGCGCGCCCAAACGCGCGTGGGATTGGCGGCCGCATCCGGACTAAAATTCTGGTCCAGGGCTTTCCAGGTTTCGCCCAAATCTTCACTCATTAAAACCCCGCCATCCCAGTCTTTCTGCCAGATAGCCACGAGCCGGACGCCTCCGCCGGATAGTTCTTGGCCTGAAAACCGGGTGATGCGTCCCCCTTCAGGGACCGGCAGCGCCGCGGGGGTTTGCCAGTGGCCGCCTCCGTCCCCGGATTTTTGCAGAAAATTTTTACTAGCCGCAAAAACAGTGCGCTCCGGCTGCTTTAAAATAAACAGGCCGGCAGCCGGGGCCGGCGCATTTTTCAAAATTTTCCAGCGCTGCCTGCGAAAAGAATAGCGCGCGAGCCCCTGCGGCGTGGCTGCAAAAAGCTGCTGGTTCGGGCTGAAATACAGCGCTGTAACCGGAACTTTGTTGAAAGGGCTGCCCAGGACCTTCCAGCTTTCACCGGCTGAGCGCGAACAAAAAACAGCGCCCTTGGACGTGCCGACGCAGACTTTGCGCGGACTCTTTTCATCGATGGCAATCGCGCCGGTTTGATGCGCGGAAGCAAACTGGATCTTACCGTCCGGGAATGCACAGGCCTGCCAGGACTCTCCTGCGTTTCGTGAGACAAAAAGGCCATCCGCCGTACCGGCATAGACGAGGTTTGAATCCACTGCGGCCAGCACGGCCACATTTAAATTGTCCAAGCCTTGCGTCGCAAAGCGCCAGGTTTCTCCCGCATCATCGCTGCGCCACAATCCGGCCACATCGGACGCTAGATAAACGCGCCCCGGCACTTGAGGATCGAAAGCCACATCCGGGTAATACCCTCCGCCGTACCAGCCCGCAAACTCCCATGGCCACGGCTGTGCCTGAAGCGTTACGGACTGTGTCAAAAAAATCAGCGCGGCCAGCACGTTAATTTTCATGGCTGAAGACCCCCTGGACAAACCCCAGGCTCCAAGCCCAAAGGCCCAAAGTAAAAACCGGAAAGACCCGCAGGTAATTCAAAAACCGGCGCGGACTGCTGCTGAAAATGCGGCCGCTGATCCGCCCAAGTTTGACCAGGACAAAAAGCGGTAAAAGAACCAGCGGCCACAAGCCGTGATAGTAAAAACGGCGCGGCAGGCCGCGGCGCCGGTACACCAGGGCATAACGGCCCAGAAGTTTCTGATTGTCCCAATAATCTTTCAACGACTCGCGGAAAATGTGAAAGACCTTGGCGTCCGGCACAAACCAAAACGGAACCCGGCGGCTGACTTCCAGGCCAAAGAGGACGTCTTCGGACGCGCGCAGCATCGGAAAGCCGCCGGCCTCGTAAAAAAGATGACGCTCGCAGAAAAGATTGCAGGATGGCACAAAGTCTTTTTGACGCCGCGGGCCTGTTTCCATAAATTCATTGAACTGCAGGTAAAATTGCGCCGCCGGCACGGATCTTAATTTTTGAAATTCGGGCAGCAGGATGGAGCCGCCGCCGGCACGGCAACCGTCTTCAAAGGCTGCGACGATACGTTCGAGCCAATCGGCTGTGGGATAAGCGTCAGAGTCAATAAAGGCCAGCAGGTCGCCCTCGGCCATGCGGGCACCCAGGTTCCGTGCCGCGGCTGGAATGACGCGCACTCCTGCCGAAATTTGTTTCATGCCCCGGCGCACATACGGCCAAAACAGCGTCTGCACGCGCGCATCTTCGGATGAGTCGACGACAATGACTTCAGAGAGATAATCGGGGCGGGTCTGGGCATAGACCGCGTCCAGCGTCTTGTTCACGGTCGCGTATGAATTAAACGACGGAATGATGACGGAGACTTTCGTCATGGCTGACCCTCACGGCACACAGCATCACGCCCAGAAAAAACCAGCAATACCAATTGAAGCTGAGGTAATAGAGCATATTGTCGCCTGCGCAGGCGAACAGATAACTGGCCAGATAGGCCAGGGCCGCGGCATAGACCGCAGACCAGGGGCCCAAGGCCGTCTTTTTGAAAGCCGCAAAAAGCTTTGCACCAGAACTTGCAAAAATAGCCAGAAACGCCGTAAATCCAGCCAGGCCGGTTTCAAATAAAATTTCCAGGTAGACATTGTGGGCCCCCACTCCAGCATCGGAGATAAAAAACCGGGTCGAAAGAATTTTCAAGGAACCCAGCCCGTGTCCAAAAAGAAAGTTTTCCCGCAAGGCGGCTTCAAAGCCTGCTTTCCACAACTTCAGGCGCCAGGCAAACGAATTGAGCCGGCTGGCGGAATCGCTGCCGGTCCCATAGCACAAGTCTTTGATCCGGTCACGCACGTCGGGCAGCAGCAGCAGAAAAGGCGGCACCGCGATGCAGGCCAGCAGCAGGCGGCGGTCTTTTAACAAACCATAGACCAAAAAGAAAAGCCAGCAGGCGATCCAGGCATTGCGGCTCTTCGTGGCCACAAGCAAAAGAATCAGGTCCGCCAAATAAAGCCACAGCAGGTTTCGCTGCAAGCGGCTCAGTTGAAAAGACGGCGTTTTTAAAATCAAGAAAACCTGGGCGAGCACCAGCACAAGGTAAAATGCCAGAATGTTCGGGTGCGTAAAGCTGCCGAGAATACGCTGGCCGGCATCTTCAAAATAAATACCGCCGCGGGCCCAATCGGCATGGGCTGCCAGCACCGGCAGCAGCGAGGACCCTAGCAGGGCCTTGAGCCAGAAACGCACGCCGGAGGCGCTGCGGATCAAAAAGAAAGGCAGCAACGCCATGCAGGCGTAGGTGACAAGGTTGAAAAAAAGTTTTACGGCTGGCACCGGCACCGGCGACAGAACGACTGCAGCCGCATTAAAGAGCAGGTAAAAGAACCAGCTTTTTTGCAGCCCGTCTACGGCCGGCCATTGCAGCGTGCGCAAAAAAAGAATGCCGGTGAGCGCAATCACAAAAAGGTTGATCAAGGCGCCCAACCCGAACCCGCCCCCGATGATGCGCGTGCCTTCCAGAAAAGGATCCAGCAAGGCCCGGGAAAAAAGCAGCAGCAGGACCACGGCCTCGATACGGACCACGGCAAGGACGAGGACCAGGAACAAAAACGGGACCCCAACGAGAAAAATAAAATTTTTTTCAGCAAAAGGCAGCGATAAGATCACCGCAGCCCCCGCGGTCATGCCAAGGAATGCGGCCGCGCCGGTCCTGAAGGTTTCAGTGTGTGAGTTCTGCATAGACTTCCCCCATTTTTCCGGCCGCCTGCCGGACATCGAATTGTTCCACACAAGTGCGGAAAGCATTTTCAGCGAGGCTGCGGCGCAGCGATTCCTCTTTGAGCAGGCGCACGAGCGCCCCGGCCCAGCCTTCCGAAGAAAAAGGGTCCAGCAAAACGCCGTTGTGCCAATTCCGGATGAATTCTTCATGGCACCCCACGCCGGCGGAAATAACGGCCGGCACTTTCATGCTCATGGCTTCGAGCAAGGCGATAGAATGCAACTCCAGAAAAGACGGCAGAAAAAAAATGTCGGCCCTGGCCATCAGAAACGCCGTATCGGAAAAAAATCCGGGCAAGCGCACACCGCCTTTAAACTTCCTGTCCGCTGCTTTTTTCTCAAATTCTTCCAAAAGCGGGCCATCGCCGGCAATCACAAATACGGCCTCCGGCACCTCGCGCATGACCGTTGAAGCAACTTCAAAAATCAAATCAATGTTCTTTTCCGGCGCTACGCGGGCCGGCGTCAGGATCACGCGTGCCCAGGGGGCAATCCCCAACCGGTGCAGCGCGGCATCACGCGCCTCGGCACGCGTTTCCTCAATCTTGGCAGGTTCCGGCAGCGGCACGCCGTTGCGCGCCTGGCGGATTTTTTCCGGCGGATAAAAATGGTTTTCAAGCAAATAGGTTTCATTTTGCCGGGTCAGCACCAGGACACAGTCGGACTTGTTTTTGAAAAAGCGGATAAAACGGAATTGCGCGTGCACGCCACGGCGTTTCTGCAGTTCTTCCAAAGGCATGTAGCGCATGTCATGCACGTGTTCGACGACCTGCACGCCCGCAAGTTTGGCCGCGGCCAATCCCCAGAGGTGCGCGTTGAAATTGTGCGTATGCACGATATCGATGCGCTGTTTTTTGATATAGGCTGCAAGCCGTGCAATGATGGCCGCGCTGTGCAGGCTTTTAAGTTTATGATTGCCGTCCGCATATTTAAACAACTTCACCGGACTGGCGCGGAAACGTTCTTCCATTTCGCCCCCGAACGAATAGGCCGCGTGGTTTTCAAAACGCTCCGGATCCATGGCCTGGATCAGATTGAGCAGATTGGCTTCCGCACCGCCCAAATTCAGCGTTTTAATAATGTGCAAAATTTTTATTTTTCGCATACGGCTCCCGGGCCAAGGCCAGCGCGGCCCCAACACCGGCCTTAAGTTTAAGAAATTTTTCATGGTTCCGCTGTGCCAGCCATTCCAGAAAATCCATCAGCACCAGCCCGCCCAAGGAATAGAAAAATAGAAGGGTGGAGAAAAAATTCTTGTGCTTGTGCTTGCGGAAAACATAGTAATAATTGCGCACCTGCATTTTCGTCAGTGCCTCCACGTCCAAACGGTTGGCCGGCGCATTGCGGTGCCAGAAGCGTGCGTCCGGAATCAGCCATAAGTTTGTTTTGCGCGAAATGCGGTAACTTAAGTCGACGTCTTCGCGAAAGCTGTAGCCGGTAAACCATTCGTCGCAGGGTTCGTCCTGTAAGAACTCGCGCCTAAAATTCATGCTGTAGCCGGAAAAAAGTTCGACCGGAACGCGTTCTGTAATTTCACGGTCATCAATGTCGAAGAAGGGATAGCCGAACCCGGAGGGTGTCATACGGCCTTTAAAATCATTGAGCAGAAAAAACTTTAAAAACGCCCGGCGGATTTTCCATTTCAAACCGGAAAGTTTTGCGCTCAGGACCACATTGCCCATGACGCCGCCGATCGACGGATCGCCCTCAAAAGCACGCTCGATTTTTTCAAAATAATCGTCGTAGAGAACAATGTCGTCATCGACAAAACACAGGATCTCGCCGTTGGCCAAAGCCACACCCCGGTTGCGGGCCTTGACGATGCTTTTTTCCTGCTGCCGGGCATATTCAAAGCGCATGGGCCGGTTTGCCGCCGCTTTGCGGGCCCGCACCACCTCGCGGGCCGTTTCGGTGTGCGGACTTTGATCAACGACAATGACTTCCTCCGGCAGGCGCGTCTGCCGCAGCAGCGAGTGCAAGAGGTTCCGCACATGCTCCGGACGGTTTAAAGTCGGCAGTAAGACGCTCAGTTTCATAAAGCCTCCTAGTAGTAAGGCACAAGTGAAGACAGGGTTTTAGTGCGCCGGCAATAGTCGAGATAGCGTTTGCGAAGCATGCGGGCCGGCAACAGGCATTTCAACAAGCCGCGGTAGACTGAGGGATCTGCGGGGCTGGCCGCAGCAGCCTTGAGAAAAAAAATGAGGGCCCGGCCGC
>JAHFHF010000096.1:2401-8933 GCA_023247055.1 Candidatus Omnitrophota bacterium | reverse complement strand
CAGGACAGATTTTGGAGACCATTGACGGCCTGCCCTATATCGGCCGCATTGCCCATCATGGTTTGAAACTTTATATGGCCACAGGCTATTCTGGAAACGGCCTGACTTACGGGACTGCGGCCGGGCTAATCCTGCAAGATTTGATTTCAGGTCAGAAAAGTTCGTGGACTGGTCTTTTCGAACTCCGCCGAAAAAAAATCTCGGCCGGATGGAATTTTTTAAAGGAAAACTTAAATATTTTTCAACATTGGGCCGGCGATAAAATTAAACCGGAAGAAACCCAGGATGCTGAAACTTTAAAGCCCGGTGAGGGCGCTATTATCCAAAAAGGCCTGCACAAAATGGCTGCAGCCAGAGACAAGCAGGGCGTCCTGCGGAAATTCTCGGCAGTTTGCCCGCATCTTGGCTGCATCGTGCAATGGAACCCTGCAGAACAGACTTTCGACTGCCCCTGTCACGGTTCGCGTTTTAGCGGAACAGGCCGTGTGATTCAGGGTCCGGCGCTTCGCGATCTTAAAAACGAGCGCCCGGATGTCCCTCGGCAAGCCCCCTAGTTTGAATCGGTCTTTTCCCCGATACCTTTCGCACAGGCTCTCCGTTATTCTGCTGCCAGAGCGAAAAAGGAGGTTCTTTTATGCCAGGACATAAACACTTGAAGAGCGTTGGCAAAAAAGAACAAAGGCAATATGAACACATCAAAGAAAGCGCGGAAAGAAGCGGCCGGTATGGCAAGCGCGCCAAAGAGGTTGCTGCCCGGACGGTTATGAAACAGCACAGTACTAAAGGACACCGCAAAGGGCAATAAATTTTGATTAACTCAAAAGGAGTTTTTATCATGGATAAAAATTTTAATAAGAAGCAAAATTTCAACAATTTCAATCAAAACCAGAATCGGACAGCCGGCTCCTCGCCGTATCAGCAGGGCGGACGTCAACCGAGTTCCCAGGGCCGGCCGCAGCAGCAAGGACAAGGGCCGGCCGGAACGCTGGGCCGGGAAGCGAACCCGACGGCGAAATCGACCTCGCTGCCGCGTAAAGAACCCAATTGGCAGCGCGGCGGCCAGCCTGCCGAAGAAGGCCAGCGTGTTTCAGAACAGCCGCGTCAAAATCAACCCGCCCGTCAACAGCCGGACGAAGAAGTTGAAAAACTGAGCAAGGAATTCAAAAATCGCAACCGGGACCGCTTTGAGGAAGATTCTCAGGGCTGAGTCCGTGAAGATTTTGATTAGGGACAGGTCCATGCTTTTGGACCTGTCCCTGGGGACAAAGTGAGGTTATGTATGAAAAAAGTCAAAGATATTATGACGGATAATGTTGTGTCGTGTACCGGAGAAACAGACTTGGCCACGGTGGCGCGTCTTATGTGCGACCATGACTGCGGCGAAATTCCAATTATTGAAAGCGAAGAGAATGCCCGGCCTATCGGCGTGATCACCGATCGTGATATTACTTGCCGGGTTGTCGCGGCCCGCAAAAATCCGCTGGAATTTCGTGCGGAAGACTGCATGAGTTCACCGTGTGTGACGGTCACGCCGGAGACCAGTCTTGACGAATGTTGCCGGATCTTGGAAAAAAATCAGATCCGGCGCGTGCCCGTTGTCGACGATGAGGGCTGCTGCTGCGGCATTGTGGCTCAAGCGGACATTGTGCTGCATGCCAAAGAGAAAGCTGCGGAAGTGCTGGCGGAAGTATCCCGCGCCGAATAAGTTAAAAAAAGGGACAGGCTACTTTAAACTGAGAAGAAAGTATCCGAAAAGTAGTCTACGCAGTTCTTAACGCCGGTAGGGATAACGTCAGATCTGTCTCTTAAAGATCGGTTATTCAGGAGGAACCATGCCTTTAAGAAAAATACGCTGGGGTCTTCTGCTGACGCTCGTCTTAGGCGGCCACGGGCTTGCCTCCGCGAACAAAGCGTTGGAGCATAGTTTTTTTCTGCGCGCTAACGCCAGTCCCGAAAACAACCCGCAATACTCGAAGGTCAAAGCTTATCGCAAAAATCCGGCCCTGCTGGAAAAAGCCAAGATTCTTTACTTACTAGGTCAGATTCAACAGTCGCCTTTTCTCTTTGAACGCAATGGGACAACTTATACCGGGCCGAAAGCGGCCGCGCATTTGCGTATGAAATATGGCTATGCCAAAAACCGCATCAGCACAGCCGAACAATTTATCCACTTTATTGCCGCCGGTTCGCTAACGACCGGCAAGCCTTATTACATCATTGACGAGCAGGGAACGAAACACCCGTCGCTTGATGTGCTTGAAAATGAATTGGCGCTTCTCGAGGAAAATTTGGAGGACGGCCAGAGCATCCAGACGAATCCAAAAACCTAGCCCTTCCCTGAATCCGCTTTTTTAATTTTCCGATTTTTGTTCCTTCCTCTGTATGAAAAGCCGGACACCTGTCTGAAATTTCGTACACTTTTATTTTTATAACTCTATTTACATCCATAAGATAGATCATTTTTAATGGCATAAGGATTGCTATTGAGACGGCTAGGCGGTGCAAAATGCGCAATAGGACAGTTATTTTAGCGGGTCTTTTAGGACTTCTTATTTTTTCAAGTGACCTCTATGCCAAATCCGGCAACAGCAACCCGGGAAATCAGGGCGGCAATAGCGCCAACAGTCCGGGGCACGGGGGTGGTGGCGGTGGAAGTGGTGGCGGAGGCGGTGGAAGCGGTGGAAGCGGCGGAGGCGGTGGAAGCAGCGGCGGCGGTGGAAGCGGCGGAGGCGGCGGAAGCGGCGGCGGCAGTCCAGGCCCCGGTCCGGCACCAGCACCCGGCCCCGGTCCGGCGCCAGCGCCAAGACCATCGCCGGCTCCTGTGCCAGTTCCTGTGCCTTTGCCCCAATTACCCCGGCAAAATATTCCCAGCATTTATCTCGGATCTTCTTCGCTTTCGACATTTTCTAGAACCGGAACTTCCGGCGCCCAGCCGCCACGCATCGGCGGTAAAATGCCAGAGCGGCTGATGCGTGAAGTGACCGTGGACAACCGTGGAAAAAAAGTGGCCGGCGATTTTTCAAAAGGACTGCAAGTTTCCAAGAACAAATCGCTTGAAAAACAGATGTTGCTGAACAACAATCTTGGTGTCAGCGGAGGAATGGCTGCCCGCCAATTTGAACCTGAACCCCTGCAAAAAACTTCGGAAGATTTACAAACATAAAACTAATTTTAGGAGGTCGCGATGACCGGAATTCAGAGAAGCTGGAGCCGCAGAATTGTTTTTTTCATTTTGCTGCTGATCGAGCCTAATTTGCTTTTTGCCTGGCACCCTTCCAATAGCAAGAAACTCGACATCCAACTGACGCCTGAAATCGGCGAGGTTTTTGATGACAATGTGACCTATACCAAAGACAAAGAATGGGACCTGATTACGGAGCTTGCGCTGGGCCTGGGAATCAAACATGAGGGCCGGCGCCACAAGCTTGATTTTTTGGGCCGCGACAAACAGCAGTTTTTTGCCCGCAATAGCCGCCTCAATAATAATTCGCAGGATGCGCGACTGGACTTTCTTTACGACGTGACGGACCGCGACCATATTGCCCTGCGCGACCGTTTCGCCCATTTCGAAGATCCCCGTTCTTTTGAAGAATCCTTCGGCCGTCCCAGCGGCCGTTTCGCTTATACGCAGAACCAGGCCGGCGCGGAGTACACACGCGACCTGGGCGAGCGTTTCTCGACTGCTCTGCGTTATGATAACCACCTCAATTTTGTTTCAGGAGGAGGCAGCGATTCCTATGTGCACAAAGCCGGAGCGGACTTTAATTTTTTTAAAAGTTCCGCCACGCTTTTTTCGCTTCTGTATGAATTTACCTATGCTAAATTTGAAAAGGCCCAGTCGGCCAAGATCCATACAGCCGCCGCAAGAGCGCGCCGCTATCTGACCAAACAGCTCTATGTCGAATCCAAAGCCGGCATCGACATCATTGACTCCTTTTCCAATGACAAGTTTGTCCGGCCGCTGTTTTCTGTTTCGCTGGACGGAGATCTTGATAAAACGACCCATGCCCGCCTGCTTTTTGAAACCAGCACTTCGACCAATCCGTTTACGATGGATATTTTTGAATACCTGCAGGCCTCGGCCAGCCTGCGGCGTGAATTCACTAAGCGGCTGAGCGGGGAAGTTTCGGGCTTTTACGGCCACGGCCGGTACCGCGAATTTGATATCAAGGACAATTATTGGGGGGCCTCGGCCGGGCTGGCCTATCAATTTCCCAATGATTTTCAGGTCAAACTTTCCTATACGTTTTCGGCGGTGGAGTCCAATGCTGGAATCCGGGAATACACCAAAAACGTTGTAGGCCTTAAACTGTTGCGTGTTTTTTGAGAAAGGAGTTCACCATGAAAAAAACCATCATCGCGCTTCTATTTTTTCTCGTACTCCATCCGGCCATGGGGGCCTCCGAACTTGCGCTGCCCCGGGAATATGCCGTGGGGGTCAATGACATGCTGGACATCAGCGTGCTCCAGCCCGATGAAATGACGCTGCGGGTCACGGTTTCTCCGGACGGGTTTATTTCTTTTCCCTATGTCGGGACCGTCCAAGTCAAAGGCCTGACGCTGACTGAACTCCAGAAAGAGATCGAAAAAAAGCTTTCGGAGGGTTATTTGAAATATCCGATTGTCTCGATTTCACTGGTGGAATCGCGCAGCCGCTACTTTTTTGTCTACGGCGAAGTGCAGACTCCCGGCGCCTACCTTTTGGAAGAAAACATGACGGTCTTCAAGGCGCTGGCTGTCGCTGGGGGCTTTACCAAATTCGGCGCTTCCAGCCGTGTCAAAATCCTGCGTCCTAAACAAGACGGCCCGGGCTATGACATGATCAAAGTCAATGTTAAAGATGTCATGGACGGTGCCCAGGAAGCAGATATTTTGCTGACGGCCGGCGACGTGGTCGTCGTGTCCGAAGGCATTCTCTAGAGTCAGCGCATGGAGGTGCAGCATGGAACTTGTATCCCAAATTCGTCCTACGACGCTCCGCGATTACCTGCAGATTCTTTTCCGGCAGAAACGCATTATTAGTGTCTCGGTCCTGGCCGTGCTTGTGACCGTTTTTTTTGCGCTCGGTCTGAAGACGCCGCTGTATGAGGCCCAGGTCAAGATGCTGATCGCCGCGGAAAAGCACCCGCAGTCGCCGTATTTCCGCGAACTGCTGCAATTCCGCCAAGCTCAGATCACACTGACGCAGAGTGAAATCGTCAAGTCCAATGCTGTGCTCGAGCGCGTGGTCTCAGCGCTGCATCTTTACGAGCGGCCGGAAGATTATGAGAAGCAATTTTATCCGGCCATCAAAGAACGCCTGGTTGGGGTCAAAGACTCCATGCGCACGCGCATGCAGGCTTCGTTTGACCGGGCGGCGCGTTCTTTCTCCGAGTTTATTTTGAACCGCAGCCGGGGAGGCATCGGGCAATTATGGGTGGATTGGAAAACGCGTCCCGCTATGCCGCTTGTGGACGATCACGCCCGGCGTTTTCGCGAGGCCGTTGAGAGTTTGAAAAGCCGCACCAAGGTCGAACCCATTGCCAACACCGACACCTTTACCATCCGCGTGCGCGACTTCAGCCCGGCGGCAGCGGCTGCCATTGCCAACGCGATCAGCCGTTCCTATGTCATTTTCGATTTGGAACAGCAGCTGGCCGAATTGCAGCTAAAGTATGGGGACAAGCATGCTTTTGTTCTACAGCTGCAAGACAATATCGACCGCATTACGGCCACCTTGGGAGGGCAGGCCGTGTCCAATATGGAAGCCATCGGGCCTGCCAGCGTCAAAATCATCGAACAAGCGTCAGTCCCGCTCTATCCTGCAGGACTGCATAAGGCCAAAATTCTGGCCGCGGCCCTGCTGATCGGCCTGTTGTTGGGACCGATGCTGGCATTTCTTTTCAATGCGCTGGATCAAACGCTGAAATCTCCGGATGAAGCGCGCGATTATCTCGGATTGCCGGTGCTGGGCTTTCTTCCGCGCAAACATGCTGCGCACCGCGATCTTTGGCGCCAGATTTTTTACGATCATTTTTATCTGACCTTAAAACAAAAAGGCATGAAGACCGTGATGGTGGCGCCCTTGGATGCGCCTGAGGAATCGGCTTCTGCCACGGCCGACCTGGGCCAATATCTTGCGGAGAAACTCGGCCACAAAGTCCTGCTGATCGATGCCGACCTGGAAAAGGCCTGCCTGTCGAAAGTTTTGCGTATGCAGAAAAACACGGGGCTGGCGGAAGTATTGGAAGGCAAAGCTTCCTGGGAGCAGGCCGTCAAGGAATTGAACCCGCACTTGGCGCTTTTGCCCAGCGGCCGGACCGAGCGGCATGACGTCAGTTTGCTGGAAGGGCCGCGCATGGCCGAGATCCTGAATTCGGCGCGCGCGCGCTATGAAATCGTGCTGTTGAATACGGCCGGCCTCAACCATTCGCAGGAAGCGCTGCTGCTTGCGACTCACGTTGACGGGACGGTCTTTATGGTCGATGAGGGACATACCCGGCGGCAGTCGGCCAAGACGGCCATCGAGGCCTTTGACCATCAATCGCCGGCG
>JAHFHF010000096.1:0-2391 GCA_023247055.1 Candidatus Omnitrophota bacterium | reverse complement strand
CTGGGAGTCATTGTCAATAACCGGAGTTTTCCGATTCCGAACGTTCTTTATGAAAGGCTGTGAGGCATGCAGGGACTGCAGCGGATTTTTTTGTGTTTGTTATATTACGGATTTGCGCGCTGGCTTCCGGTCTCTTATTTGCCGGGCGGCCGGATCGCGCAGAAGATCCGGCGTGCGATTTGCAGCCGGCTTTTCGGCCGCTGCGGCCAAAACGTCAATGTGGAATCCGGTGCGCGCTTTCATTCCGGCCGTAAAGTTTTTATCGGGGACAATTCAGACATCGGGGAAGACGCCCGGATCATGGGCAGCGTCGTTCTTGGCAGCAACGTCATGATGGGGCCCTCCGTGCTGATTCTTTCGATGAATCATGAGTTTTCACGCACGGATATTCCCATGAACCAGCAAGGCTTCCGTCCCGACAAGACCGTGCATATCGGCGATGACGTCTGGATTGGCGCGCGCGCCATCCTGCTTTCAGGCGTTTCGATCGGGAGCGGGGCCATTGTCGGGGCGGGGAGCGTGGTAACCTCAGATGTTCCCGAATGGGCCATTGCCGCGGGAAACCCAGCGCGTATCGTGCGCTACCGGAATGAAACGAAAGCAAAACCGCAGGAAAGTATGCCTGTTCTCCAACACCATGCATAAAGGAGATGCATCCTGGCTATGGGCACAAACCGGTTTTCGGTCAATCTTTTTTCAAATGTGGCCTACTTCGCCTGTAGTATTCTGGCGGGGTTGTGGTTCACGCCTTATCTTATCCGCCATTTGGGCGTTGCCGGCTACGGGCTCATTCCGCTGGCCACGGCCGCTTCCGCCTATTTAAGCATCCTCAACTTTACGCTGAATACCGTGACGGGCCGCTCCATGACCGTGGCCCTGGAACGCAAAGACGATGCGGCCTCCAACCGCGTCTTCAATACGGTTTTATTCAGCACGCTGTTCTGTACGCTGCTGCTTGTCATTCCCGCGGCCTGGCTTTCGTATCACGCCCACTGGCTTTTCCGGGTTCCGCCCGGCTTGGAACAGGATTTCCGGCTTTTGCTGGGATGCACGGCCGCCGCTTTTTTGCTGATGACGGCGGCCAGTCCGTTTGAAATTACGTCTTTTTCTAAAAACCGTTTTGATCTGCGCAATGCGGTCTTGATCAGCGCGCTGGTGACGCGGCTTGGCTGGGTGATTTTGGCCTTTAGTTTTTTCCGTCCGCGCCTCTGGCATGTGGGTGCAGGCATTTTAATGTCCGCGCTGGTGACGTTGTTGGCCGCAGTCTGGATTTGGCGGCACTTGACGCCGCAGCTGCATATCGCGCCAAAGGCGGTCGCTGCCCCGGAAATCCGGCAGCTTTCGCAGACCGGCGGATGGGTTCTTTTGGACCAGATCGGCATGCTGCTGATTCTTCAAATCGATCTTATCGTGGTCAACCGGCTGCTGGGTCCGGTCTCCGGCGGCCTGTATGCTTCCGTGCTGCAATGGTCCCTGCTGCTGCGTAATTTTGCCATGGTCGTTGCCGGTATTTTTGGCCCTACTCTTTTTGCATATTACGCGCGCGGCGATTTCGAAGGCCTGGTTGATTATGCCCGTGGCGCGGTCAAATTTATGGGCCTGGTGATTGCGCTGCCAGTCAGCTTGATCTGCGGTTTTTCCCGGCCGCTTTTGCAAGTCTGGCTCGGGCCTGATTTTGTTTCGCTCGCCCCGCTTTTGACGCTCATGACGGCCCACCTCTGTTTTAATTTGAGTTATATGCCGCTTTTAAAAATTTCATTGGCTGTCAACCGGGTGCGTGTCCCGGGCCTGGTGCAAGCAGCACTCGGGGCCGTCAATCTCGGGCTTGCTTGGCTGCTGGCAGGCCCGCTCGGCTGGGGCATGGCCGGCGTTGCCGCGGCCGGGGCCGTGGTACTGACGGTCAAAAATATGGTTTTTACGCCGCTCTATGCGGCGCACGTTCTGGAGATGCCGCGAAGCACATTTTATAAAGAGTTTTTTCCGCTGGTCGCGCTCACGGGAGGCTTGAGCATTCTGGCTTGGGGATTGGCTTCTGCGGTCGATCTGGCTTCGTGGGGCCGCTTAATCACAGCCGGGTTGGCGCTGGCCGGAATTTATGTCTTCGTGGTCTGGTGCAACCGCGTGCAGTGGCTCAGCCGGGTCTTGGGGGAAAGGGGATTGGCATTATGAATTTAGGCACTCATGCGGCTAAAGACGCGGCCTTTATTTGGAAGAGCCTGCCGGCCCAGCATCTAAAAAAAGGCTATTACATCGGCTACACGGGCCACGGCAATCTGGGGGATGAAGCGCTGAAGGAAGCCATTTTCGAACTCTTCAAGCCGGAAGTTGTCTTTGCTCAGTCGCGCGGTCACGCGGTGCGGCTGCTGGAAAGAGCCGGCCTGCTGCATTGGG
>JAHFHF010000095.1:5437-8985 GCA_023247055.1 Candidatus Omnitrophota bacterium | reverse complement strand
CGTCACATGATCGATGACTTTGGCGTGCCGCCGGAACGCATCCGTCTGATTCACCGCGGGCTCGATTTGTCGCAATTCACGCCCGCGCCGATGCGCGGACACAGGGAAGACATTCAGAAACTTGACGTTTCTGCATCCCGGGCGTCACCCGGCCATTACGATCAAAAGCCGAAAGTGTTCCGGATTTTAAACGTGGGCCGGCTTTCGCCGATCAAAGGCCAGCTTGAGTTTTTAAAGGCCGTGCATCTTTTGAAACAAAAGATTCCCGCCATTGAAGTGCTGATCGTCGGCGCCGAAGGCAAAGGCAAAACCAAATATACCGCCAGTCTCGAGCGAGCTCTGCGCCAATTTGGCCTGGAGTCCTGCGTGCGCCTGCTAGGCACGCGGCGTGACATTCCTGAATTGCTGGCCAGCGCCGATCTGCTGGTACTCTCCACGCTGGTGCCGGAAGCGTTTGGCCGCGTTGTGATCGAGGCCGGTGCGGTCGGCCGGACCGTGCTGGCCACGCGGGTGGGCGGCGTCTTGGATGTCATCGAAGACGGCGAAAACGGCAAACTCGTGCCGCCGGGGGACATTCCCGCCATGGCTCAAGCCATGGAAGAACTTCTGACCGACCGCAAAAAGTCCAAACGCTTGGCGCTGGCGCTGCAGGAAAAAGTCGAGAGCCGTTTCAGGCTGGATCAAATGCTGGATGCGACTCTCAAAGTTTATGAAGAAGTGCTGGAAGAAAAGAAAATGCTGATTATCAAACTCGGCGCCGCCGGCGATGTGATTCTGGCCACGCCAAGTTTCCGCATGCTGCGCCGCCGCTATCCGAAGGCTTTTATCAGCCTGCTCGTCGACAAAAGTTTGGCGGGCCTGGTGTCCGCGTCCGGCTATTTTGATGAGGTCATTCCGGTGGACCGCAAAAAAATGTCGCGGCCGGATTATCTGCTGAAGCTGGCCAAAAAAATCCGCCGCGAAGGCTTTGACCTTTCGGTCGATTTTCAAAATACCAAATGGACGCACCTTCTCGCTTTTCTGTGCGGCGCGGGCCAGCGCTATGGTTTTGCGCGCGGCCGTATGGCTTTTCTGTTGAACCGGCCGGACCATGGTTTTGATTCCGTCGAAGCGCCGGTTAAACACCAGTTCCGGATTTTATCCAAGCTGGGCATTCCGGCTTACGAAGACACGCTTGAACTTTTACCGGCGGAAGCCTCAGAAGAAAAAGCCGAAGCCTGGCTGGCTGTGCCTGCCGGCGGCAAGCCGCAGCGCAGCGTGGGGCTTGTGATCGGCTCCAGCCCGGCCTGGCCCACGAAGCGCTGGCCGCTGGAATATTTCGAGGAGTTGGCCGCGCGCCTGACCGCCCGCGGCATTCGCGTGGTCTTGATCGGCTCGCCGGAAGATGCGGTTTTGGCTAAAAATTTCCGCGGCCTTCAGGAAAATAACATTTTAGATTTGACCGGGCGGACGGCGCTTGAAGACCTTGTTTCCGTCATCAAACGGCTCGATGCGATTGTCAGCGGCGACACCGCGCCGCTGCATGTGGCCGCAGCCACGCGGACGCGCATTGTCAGCGTGTTTGGCCCGACGGACCCCCGGCGGCACATGCCGCCCACGACCGAGGCGGTTGTGCTGATGCGCCGGCTGGAATGCCAGCCCTGTTACAGCGGCCGCTGCAAGAACCGCGAAGAACTGGCCTGCCTGCGTAAAATTTCTGTGGATGAAGTCTGGGACGCTTTGTCGCGCCAGCTTTCTCTGACAGGGCCGCGCGAAAAATCGCCGTTTACTGCCAGTGTGGTGCGGGATGTCCCGCGGCCGGTTTAAAAGGAAAAGAGCGTTGAGTTCCCCCCTCTTAATCTCCCCCCGGAAAGCACGAGGGGAGAGATAAGAAATTGATTCTGGTTTCCTCCCCCGCGCTTTTCGGGGGAGGATTTAAGGTGGGGGAAAAGAAGATGAATTCACAGCGGTTAAATCTTAATGGAGCCTGTCTTGGGCAAGTTTTTTATTTCAGGTTTATGAAAATACTCATCGTTACAAAAAATTGGATTGGGGACGTGCTTTTTCAACTGCCGGCCATTCAGGCCCTGCGTGAGCATTTTCCCCAGGCAGAAATTACCTGCATGGCGCCCGATCGCTGTCTGGAAGTTTTGCGCGCGCATCCGGCAGTCGATCGTTTGATCGCGTTTGACGAGCGCGCAACGCACCGTTCAATTTTCAGCAAACTGCGGCTGATTTTAAAATTACGCCGCGAACATTGGGATCGGGCTTATCTTTTTCACCGCTCCAAAACACGCGCTTTGCTTTTAGCGCTGGGCGGTGTGCGTGAACGTATCGGATTTGGCGCCGGACGTTTTTTCCTCACCCGGGCTTATGCGGAACCGCTCAGCACAGGGCATCACGCGGATGCCATGCTGGCGTTACTCAAAGCGGACGGCATTCCGGTGCCGGAGCGCGGCATTTACCGTTTTTATTATTCAGCGGCTGCGCGCCGCCGCGCTCAAGCGCTGCTGGAACGCCAAGGGCTTATCGAAGGCGGATTTGCCGCCTTTCATCTGGGTGCCAATTGGGAACCCAAACGCTGGCCGGCCGGGCATTTCGCGGCGCTGGCCGACTGGATTCATGACACGCTGCAGCTTCCCGTGGCTGTCACCGGACATTCGAGTGACCGTCCGCTGTGGGACGATTTTAAAGCGCAGGTGCGCCGTGTCCGCATCGTTTCTTGGATGGGCGAAACAACGCTCGAAGAAACCGGTGCGCTTTTCCGCCGCGCTGCCTTTGTCGTAACAGGCGATTCAGGCCCCATGCACATCGCCGCCGGAGTGGGGGCGCATGTTCTCGCGCTTTTCGGTCCTACGCATCCGGATATTTCTGGGCCGCGCGGGCAGGGCGAAGCGGAAATTTTGAGTTTTGTGCCGCAAGGTTTTAAAGCGCCATGGTATGGCCGGGAATTGTCCAAGCAAGTCTGGCTTGCACAACTCACGCCGGCGCGCGTACAGGAAGTCCTTTTGCAAAAAGGCTGGGGCCGCGGGACCACTGCTACAGGCCCGGAACCTGTTTCTGAAAAATACACGCTGACCGATGATGAGCAGAAAGTCCGCCGTATCCTGTGGGTCACGCTGAGCAATATCGGCGATGTAATCATGACCACGCCGGTTTTGCGCGCGCTGGCCGGCCGTTTTCCCAAGGCTGAGATTACGGCCGTGGTCAGTCCGCGCGCGCGCGGCGTGCTTGAAAAAAGCCAGTTGATCAAACGCGTGGTGATTTACGACAAGCATGCCGGCGCTGCGGGCCAGCTTGCTTTTTTGAAAGAATTGCGGCGCGAACACTACGACTTGGCCGTGGATTTGCGCAAAACGGCCATTCCATGGCTTGTGAATGCGAAACGGCGCAGCCCGCTGTATCGTCCGCTGCGCGCGGTTTCCATGCGCGAACGTCATCTCGAAGTTTTAAAGCTGATGGGGATTCCCTTGGGAACGCTGCCGGCCTTTGATTTTTTTGATGCGGCCGACGAAGCCTCTGCCCTGCGCAAACTCGAAGAGCGCCGCGTGCCTTTGCAGGAAGGCCTT
>JAHFHF010000095.1:0-5427 GCA_023247055.1 Candidatus Omnitrophota bacterium | reverse complement strand
GCGCGCCGGTTGCGGCCAGCGGGCTCAAAACCTGGCCCCTGGAAAAATTCGAGCGAGCCTTGAAGAAACTGCTCGGATTCACGCGCGCAGCGATTCTGATTGTGGGGGATGAACGCGAGCGTGAAAGAGCCGGCGTTTTGACGGCGCTTGATCCCGCGCGTGTTTTTAATTTCGCAGGCCAAACCACATTTCCGGAAACGGCGGCCTTGACCGCGCGTTCGCGCCTTGCCATTGCCAACGACAGCGCCATCATGCATCTTGCGTATGAATTGGGCGTTCCGGCCGCGGCCGTCTTCGGTCCCACGAATCACGAAAAATACGGCCACCGCAGTCCGCTTTTCCGCGTGGTGCGCGCCGGCTCCGAATGTTCGCCTTGTGAAGAACCCCGCTGCCGTTTCGCGCGCCAGCATTGTTTCGAAGACCTCGGCCCTGAAGCGCTTGCGGCCGCTTGTGAGGAACTCCTGCATGAACCTTGCCCTGCCCGCTGATCGCCCGCTGCGCATTTTGGTGACGCGCGCCGATCGTCTCGGCGATCTGGTGCTTTCGACGCCGGTGCTGGAAGCGCTGCGTAAAAATTTCCGGAAGCTTGGATCAGCCTGCTTGTATTTCAGGAAAACAGGGAAGCCGCCGAAGGCAATCCGTTTATTAACGAAGTCCTGCTTTACGATAAAACAGGCCGGGAGAAGGGCCTGTGGGGACAGGCGCGTCTGGCTTTGCGTCTGGCGGCTAAGCGTTTTGATCGGGTCATTCATTTGCATGCCACCAACCGCATGCATCTTTTGACTTTGGCCGCCGGTATTCCGCGCCGTTTGGGCTGGCGGCGCAAATGCGCCTGGGCGCTGACGGACTCTCTGCCCGATGTCAAAAAAGAAGGGCTGAAACACGAGGCGCTTTATAATTTTGACTTGCTGGCGCCGCTTGGCATTTCAGCGCGCGCCGGTGAACTGCGGGCCCATTTTCCGCTGACTGAAAAAAACAAACAATCGCTGGATGAGTTGCTGCGCCATCACGGCGTGGATACGGCAAAGCCCTGGGTTATTTTTAATCCGTCGGCAAGCTGCCCTTCGAAAATTTGGCCGGCAGAACGCTTCGCAGAACTTGCGGATAAAATCCGCAGCGTTTATGCGGTTGAACTCATGGCCATCGGGACGCGGGCGGACAGGCTATATACGGAGCGCCTGCATAAAGCCGCGCATAGTCCCGTGCATGATCTGAGCGGCCGGCTGTCGCTGGGTATGCTGGGCGTGCTTTTATCCCGCGCGGCTTTGCTGATTTCCAATGATTCCGGCCCCGGGCACGTGGCCAATGCCGTCGGCACACCGGTTATTTCTATTTTTGGCCGCAAACAGCCGGGACTTTCACCGCTGCGCTGGGGGCCGCTGGATTCCGGTTCGCGCGTGGTCTGGAAAGACGTGGGCTGCGAAACTTGCGCTGCGCATTTGTGCCCGATTCATTTTTTATGCCTTGATGCCATCCAGACGAGCGACGTCATGGCCCAGATCGGCGCGTTTGAAAAGCGTCTAACCCCGGCCGGAACTCCTGTATGAGTTTAAAGCGCGTGCTGGTCGTGCATCCCTACGGGCTCGGCGATTTTCTTTTTGTGACGCCGGTTCTGCGTGCCCTGCGCCTCATTCCCAGCGTGGAAAAAGTCGATCTGCTGCTGGGGTCGCGTACGTCTGACGTGGCGCGTGCAAATCCGCATGTGGATGAAATCTTTGTGGCCGACAAGGGCCGCTATCAAAAACAGGGCCGCATTCAAACATTGCGTGAAGTGACTGCGCTGGGCCGTCAGCTGTGCGCGCGTCATTACGACCTGATGCTGGATTACTCGCTGCGCAGTGAATATGCTTTGGCGGGCCGGTTATTCCTGGGCATTCCGCGCACGGCCGGATTTGACTACAAACGGCGCGGTTTTTTTCACACAGTGCGTTACGCGCTGCCGGACGGCTTCAGCGGCCGCCCGGCCGTTGAAATTTACTGTGATTTGGCGGAACGCGCAGGGATTCGCGTCGAAGACCGCTGGCTGGAGCTTTATATCAGCGCTGCAGCGCAGGCCTCAGCCCAGCAAAAGTGGCAGGCTAAAACCAACCGCACGGATGCGGGACGTTTTCTTTTTGTCAGTCCGGGCGGGGGAGAGTCTTGGGGCAAAGATGCGCACTTCAAGCAGTGGCCCGTGCCGTTTTTTGCCGAACTTTGCACCCGCATCTCTAAGACGGGCGGCCTTGACGGCGTCGTCATTTTAGGAGCGCCGGGTGAAAAAGAACTAGCGGCATCCCTAGCCCAGAAATTATCCATGCCGTGTTTTAATTTTGCGGGGGAACTTTCGGTTTTGGAATCTGCCGCTTTGCTGGAACGCGCGGCGCTTTTTCTGGGCAATGACGGCGGGCTGGTGCATATGGCGCATGCGTTGCGCGTGCCGTTGATTGCTTTTTACGGTCCTGTGGACCCCGCCGTGTATGGGCCGTGGCCGCCTTCGACTCAGGCGCTCGCAGTTTATAAGCAGGGCTTAGAGTGCCGTCCGTGTTACGCCCGTTTCCGTTACAACAGCGTCTGTGAAAAACGCGAATGCCTTCAGGAATTAATGCCCGGCGATGTCTGGCAGCAGTTGAGCGCGAAAAGGTGGCTTGAAAAAGTGAGAGGGAGAATAGAGTCCAGAGAACAGAGTACAGAAAACAGAAAATAGAGAACAGAAAACAGGAATGATTTTGGGTGGAAAAAGCTTTTCAGGCTTATCAGAACATGAGATTCTCATTAACGCATCATTTTCTTTGGTTTTCTTTTTCTCGGTTTTCTGTGCTCTGTGCTCTGTTCTCTGTACTCTTTTTCTCGCTTGCCAACAAGCCGTTATGGGCCAAAGAAATCTTGCCGGGGTTTCCCGCCGTCCAAAAACCCGCAGCGCATTTATTCCCAGGCGAAAAACTGACCTATAAAATCAGCTACCTGGGAATTACGGTGGGGCAGGCCGATGCGGAAATTGCAGGCCTTGAAACCAGCAACGGCCGGCCCGCTTACCACATCATCGTGCGCGTCAAATCGCATCCGGTCATCGATTTACTCTACAAAGTGCGCGACGAGCATCATTCCTGGATGGATGCTGAAAAACTTCATTCGCTGCGTTACGAAAAGAAATTACGCGAAGGCCGCTACCGCGTCCATGAAGTCATGACTTATGATCAAGCAGCCCATAGCGCGCAGTACGAATCCCTGAGCAATCAGCCCAAGAAAGAAATGCTGATTCCGCAGAATGCGCAGGACCAGCTTTCCTGCGGCTATTTTTTCAGGACGCTGGAAATCGAGCCCAACACCACCGTCAAAATCCCCGTCAATGCGGATGAGAAAAACTGGGATCTTGAAATTAAACTTTTGGAGACCGAGCCGCTAACAATAAAAGACGTGGGAAAGTTTCAGGCGCTTGAAGCCGAACCGCTCATCAAGTTTCAGGGCATTTTCGTCAAACGCGGCAAAATCCGCGGCTGGATCAGCCTCGATGAGCGCCGTATCCCTCTCATGATGAAAGTCAAAGTTCCCATCCTTGGAAGTGTTACCGCTCGCTTATCCGCCTATCTGCCGGGAATGCCTCCAAAACAAAACTAGTAAAAAAGATCAAAGCCTAACACCCGCAAAAATTCAGCTAACCATCATAACCCCCTTCTAGCATTGCAGAAAATAGATGCTACCTTTTAGTATCTATGCCTGCCCTCAGTAACTTAAAACGTAAAATCACGGCGGTTTTAACACTGCTTTGCTTTCTCAGCACAAGCCCCGGAATGGCTTCATTATGGGCGTTTGTGCCTGTTGCGGAAGGCCCTGCAGCGCCTTTCACGGCGGCATCTGATTTGGCGCGTATCCGGTCTCAACTACCCAAACAATTAGGCCGGATTGACGAAGTTTATTTCCCCAGGGATCGCGGCGAGCGGCCGCATCAGAAAGTGATTTTCTACATTCAGGATGCGCATGACTCCTTGGAAGCTCAGCGGCATATTGCGGCCATGGTCCAGTGGTTTGTCCGGGATTACGGGGTCCGCTCCGTGTTTGAAGAAGGCTACGAAGGCAAAGTTCCCACGGATGAATATTTTGGAGACATTGCATCCCCGGAATTAAAAGAGCGCGTGGCGTATTACCTGATGGACCGCCTGCGTTTGGGCGGCGCGGAGTATGCGCATATAAACAGGTTTAATCAGGAAAAAGAGGAAAGGGAAAAGGGGAAAGAAAAAGAGGGTCGTGATTTTAAGCTTATTGGCGCGGACAAGCTGGAATTGCACAAGGCCAATCTGCTGGCTTACCGGCGTGCGGCCAGACGCCAAAAAGCCATTCTTGCCGACCTCGGTGCCATTGAAGGGCGCCTGACCGGTCTAATTCAGGAAACATTTCCGGCCGCAATCAAGAAGTGGATCGTTGTTCAGCAGCGTTTTCACCGCGATGAGCTGCCGCTCATTGATTATCTGCGGCAAAGCCTTAATTTTTTTCTTGCCGGGAAAAATCAGACTGCGAAATCAGTTTTGACGCAGCTGCCCTTAGTGGCCGCAGTCGTTTCGGCCTCGAACGGCAGCCGCAAAGTCGATAAAAATTTCCTGCAGAAAATCGAACGCGCGGATTTGTTCGGCGAAATCCAGTCCTTCGAAGATTTGATCATCGCTCAAGCCTTGACCCAACCTCAAGACCGGCAGCTTTTCCGCTTATATCAGGCTGTCCAGCTGCTCAAAAGATTGAACGCGCTTGAAGTTTCCGAAGAAGAGTTTTCTAGCTTAAAGGCACGACTCTTGGAATTAAATACCCGCACCTTTGCCGCATTGGTTTTTAAAAGGACAAAACACTCTGTGGCCCTCTCTAAACAGTGGGAACGGAATATTCAAGACGCAGTTCGTTTTTATAAGGCGGCTATGGCACGCGACAAGGCCGTGGAAGCGCGTCTTGACGACTTCATGAAAGAACCTGATGAATCGGCGTGCGTTTTGGTTTTCGGCGGCTTTCACCGCAAGCACCTCACGCGGATTTTTAAGAAAAAAGGCCTGCCTTTTTTAGTCATTTCACCGGCTATAAAATCCATCAGCCCGAAACACCAGCGTTATTACAAGCAGCTGATGTCCAAAGGCCGCCATGATTTTGAAGTTCCGGCCGTGGTCACAAAAGCTTCGCGTCCGGAGCCGGTTTTTGCTTTAGCCGGCGGCCGTTCTGAAATCCGCAGCCTCGCAGACTTGATCGGGCGGCTGGGTCCGAAAACCGACATTTCACTGATTGACCGGGCGGTAAAAGAGGAGTTTGCGCGGTCGGAGGTGCGCGGCGGAGAGGTCGCCGTCATGGATGTGCTAAGCCCGGAGGCCGTTAAAAGAGCGCTTGAACAGTTGCCGAAGCGCTTTCAGCAAGACCTGCAAAGATTTCTCAAGCTTATTGAGTTTGACGGCCAGCCACAATTTTACTGGGCCGGTA
>JAHFHF010000019.1:3273-43426 GCA_023247055.1 Candidatus Omnitrophota bacterium | reverse complement strand
ATCCTGATCAAATCGCCGTTTCTTTCTGCTTTCTTCTTCCATTGGACACCTCCGCGTTTTGAGCTGGCCTTCAGGCTAAAACCAACTCTTCGTTGTGTCCACTTTTTCGGGGGAAGATCATCATGAGTCAAACTGAGATTGCGGTTTGTTAGCAGAACACTTTCAATGCCAATTGCCAGAGTCGCAATTAGAGTTGAAAGCGTTATCAACTCCACTCCAAATCTCCGAATCTCGATCCGCTTGTCATGATTTGAATCGAAATCGCCACACTTATTCTTAAACCACAATATCTGTGATGGAAAAAGAATATTGATCAAACCTACTAAAAAAAATACACCGTTAAGAAAATAAATTGTATTGTTCATGGGTTCGAATAAATGGTTAAGGGTACCGTTTCTAAAAGTGCCGGGTTCAAATAAAAAAGCGAGCTATCCGCAAAACGAAACGTTACCGAAACGTTACCGGTTCGGTTACCGGACGCCGTCCGGCGGGAGACCGTTGATCTCCTCCGCCGGACCGCAATCAGGGTTGATGACTTTAATAATTCCGCCAACCGGAATCAGCGCTGTCACCGATCATCGGCGGCGGCAGCTGAAGCGGTTCGCGGCGGGCGCAGGCAAAAAGAAGCGCGCCTGCAATGATCAAAACTAAAAGTTTAAGATGCTTTGTAGGCATAGTCGGTGACCACTCCTTGTTTATCAAACCAAACCATGAGAGTTTTTGTGAGCGTGCCCCCACCCACTGAGACAACCAGATTCAGCTGTGGTCCGCCGGATTTGGTGTATTCATAAAAGAACTGCGGTCCTTCCGCAGTATCACGGACTTTAGTCGGCGGTCCGAACATTTTCATGATTTCTTTGTCTGTGGTTACTCCCTTTTGGATTGAGTTTACGTCTTTTTCTACAATATCCAGGCCACGCGAAATTTTCTGCGTTCGGACAATGCCCCAGGCTGAAATCAAAAACGCCACCATCAGGAAACTTGCGATTCTCAATACGGGAATTTTCATCAACTCACTCCTTGGTTTAGTTTAAATTTGTTACGCACATAAAAAACGCCGCTCACGCCAAACACCAGCAGCGCACTGAAAAAATAAAGGGGATGGATCTCCGCTCGAAAGCAATCCACAAAGAAACGGCCAATCGAGGTCAAAATGAGATAAGTCAGAAGCAGTTCTCCATCAAACGATTTTTTGTCTCTCAAAAACAGCAAAACAAAATAAATGCCCACGCCAATCAAGAATGAATAAAGCTGGGTGGGATGCAGCGCGGCGTGGGCGGGCCGGGCAAGTGTTTCCGGATTATTGAAGGCGATTCCCCACGGCAGGTTTGTCGGCTTTCCGTAGCAGCAGCCGGCTGCAAAACAGCCTAAACGGCTTAAAGTCAGACCCGAAGCCAGCCCTAAAGCGACCGGATCTGAAAATTTTGGAAAAGAAATCTTCTTAAAGCGGCAAAAAGCATAGCCTCCCAACAGTCCGCCCAGTAACCCGCCATACAAAACAATGCCGCCTTGCCAGAATTTTAAAAGATTCCATGAAAGCGGTGTGTATTCTTCGAGATGGCTCAAGACAAAGAATAAACGCGCGCCCAAAAATGCCACGACCAAAATCGACACCGCAAGGTCCGGCAGAATGTTGACGGGCATCTTCAGACGCCGCATTTCCCTCTCCGTTTCAGAGTAACCGAGAAAGATACTCGCGGCTGCCAGCAAGCCAAACCACCGCAAAGGAATACCGAAAACAAAGATGGGGTCCGGGAACAAATCTTTTGCCTTTCACTCAGGGCTTCACTTACTAAATCGCTCTACGAAAGCAGACAAAAAAATAGCGGGCTCGCGGCCCGCGGATTACTGGAAATGGATCGATGAAAGCATAGTTTTCACGGTTGCGATTATACGCCTGGGCATTTCGCTCGTCTAGCAAGGGATTTCCTGACTTGCCCCTTGACTATTTATAATATAAATATAAAATATTAACATTAATCATTTGACAATTACTACGCTATTAGCGTATATTTGAGGTGGTTCTGTGGAATTTGAATTCATCGAAACGGACATTTTTACAAAAGAAATTGGCAGGATTGTAAGCGACGCTGAATATGGAAAGCTTCAAGCAGCGCTGATTCACAAACCGGATTTAGGCACTCTGATTCCCGGCGGACACGGTCTTAGGAAATTGCGCTGGTCTTTGGCCGACAAAGGTAAAAGCGGCGGCATTCGGGTCCTCTATTATTTATATTTATCCGAGCGTGAGATTTATATGCTATATGTTTTCCGAAAATCAGATCAGTCAGATTTAAGCCGCACGCAGTTATCTGTACTTGGTCATTACGTCAAAAAATATTTAAAACATTGAGGCGGGTATGAAAGACGGACAATTTAAAGATTTGCTGCTAAGCGTGAAACAAGCGGGTGAGATTCGTCGCGGCGAGCGTAAGCCAAGCCGTGTCTTTCACTATGCTCCGATGAAGGTAAAGCAAATCCGTGAAAAACTCGGTCTTACTCAGATTGCTTTTGCAAAAATGATTTGTGTGAGTCCTGCGACTTTACGAAATTGGGAGCAAGGACGAACTTACCCCGAAGGTGCGGCAATTGCTTTACTGCGCGTTGCGGATTCAAAACCTGAAGCTGTTCTTGAGGCGCTGCATAAGAAGGCTGCTTAGTTTCCTCACCCCCTGTGGACACGCGGTTAATACCCTCACCCCGACCCTCTCCCTGGAAGGGAGAGGGAGATATTCCAACATCCCCTTAGGCGGCTTTACGGTGAGATTTTGTCGGCAGGATTTGGAAGCGGACCCCTGCAGCATTTAGAACTTTGAGGATGCTCTCAAAGCCCGGATTCCCGTTGTTTCCGAGCATTTTATAAAGGCTGACTCGATTTAGTTTTGCAGCGCGCGCGAGCCGGGTCATGCCGCCCTGCGCTTCGATGACATTTCGAAGAGCGACTAAAAACAGATCTTTGTCCCCCTCCTCAAGCGCTGCATTCAGATAACCGGATGCTTCTTCAGGGTCACGTAGAGCTTGTATGAGGCTATCATGATATTTAACTGCGGGCGGTTTCATTTTTTCTCCTTTTGTAATCTTGCCAATAGGTTTGTGCCTTGTGAATATCATCACTCTGTCTATTTTTGCTTCCTCCGGAAAGCAGGATAACAAAATCAGAACCTTCTAGACCAAAGTAGACGCGGTAACCTGGCCCCCAGTGAATTCGTAATTCAAAAATACTGCCGCCGACATTTTTAAAATCACTCCAATTGCCCATCGTCAATCGATCGATTCGAAGGCGTATTTGGCGTCTTGCTGTCGGATCAATAAGCGACTTGATCCATTCTTCAAACGGAATATGTCCTGAAGCTGTTTGATACTGCAACAGTTCTCGTGGTGTCTGCATAGAAAGTGTAGTCTAAAAGATAAGTATTGTCAATTTTAGGATACATTATTAATATTTATTAATATTATATTTATTTTAATAAAAAATCAACTAAAATTTTAGGAAATCGCGGGAATTTTGAAGTTTTTATAGCCGCAAAGATGCGAATTTGAGGTGCCAAATTGGCACCTCCAAATATCAATGGTCTTTTTAGACTCCCGCCAAAAACATGCGGGAATGACAGAGGTTTGAGTTATCAGCAGGGCTTCGAAGAGGCTTAGTCGTCGAAAAGAATGCGGCGTTTACGTTCGTCGTCGTCGAATTCGATTTCGACGTCGTCGACTTCGACGGTGCGGGCGGAGGATGGGGTTTGCGGACGATAGGCTCCCCCGGCGGCCATTTGGAGCAGGTCGCCGGGCATTTCGTTGAGGAAACGCGAGGGCAGGTTGTAGTGCCGGGTGCCGTAGAGCATGCGCTCGCGGGCGTAGACAAGATAGAGTTTGTCTTTGGCGCGGGTGACGCCGACGTAACACAGACGGCGTTCTTCTTCGAGATCGTCGATACTTTCCAGGCTGCCGCTGCCGGAAGGAAAAACGCCTTCTTCCATGCCCACGATGTAGACCACGGGGAATTCCAGGCCTTTGGCGGTGTGCAGGGTCATCATGGTCAAGACATCGGTCCCTTCGACCCAGGCATCCAAATTGGTCAGCAGGGCAATCGATTCTAAAAAGGCGGCCAGCGGCGTGAGTTCTTCCTGGCCCGGCTGCGGGCGGTAAGTTTCTTTAAATTCGCGGATGACGCTGAAAAATTCTTCGATGTTTTCAATGCGGCTTTGCGATTCAATGGTCTTTTCTTCTTCGAGCGCCATGAGATAGCCTGATTTTTCAAGAATGTCGCTCAAGAGTTCATCGACCGGGATGTTTTTATGGTCCGCGCGCCAGTGTTCAATGTGTTGATAAAGACGGCGGATGGTTTCTTTGGCACGGCCTGCGATCTCAGCATTTTCAGTGACGCGGGCCAGGGCCTGATCAAACGGCACCATGCGGTCGCGGCTGAATTTCTCAAGAGCTTCGACACATTTTTTGCCCAAGCCGCGCGCAGGTGTATTGAGGATGCGCTTCCAGTTAACTTCATCCTGCGGAAATAAAATCACGCGCATGTAGCCCACGAGGTCTTTGATTTCTTTGCGGTCGTAGAAGCGCGTGCCGCCCACGATTTTGTACGGAATGCCGAAACGGCGCAGGCAATCTTCAAGCGCGCGCGATTGGGCGTGTGTGCGGTAAAAAATAACTTGGTCGGCCAGGGTCCGGCCGTTTTTTTTAAGTCGCACTACTTCGCTTGTAACAAATAGGGCTTCGTCTTTTTCGTCAGACGCCGGATACAGCGTAATTTTGTCGCCGCCCTCGCGCTCGGTCCAAAGCGCCTTGGGTTTACGGGTCTCATTGCGCGTAATGAGTTCGTTAGCTGCATCGAGGATGACGGAGGTGGAACGGTAGTTTTGTTCCATTTTGATCATGCCGCAGTCGGGATAATCTTTTTCAAAATGCATGATGTTGCGGATGTCGGCCCCGCGCCAGGCGTAAATGGATTGGTCGGGGTCACCCACGACCGTAATCTGGCGGCGGCCTGAAGCGAGCAGTTTGATCAGGCGGTATTGGGCGTGGTTGGTGTCCTGGTATTCATCGACCAAAATATGCCGAAAGCGCTCTTGCCAATGCTGCAGCACCTGCGGTTTTTGATCAAAAACAAAAACGGTTTTCATGATGAGGTCGCCGAAATCGCAGGCGCCGAGTTCGGCCATTTTCTTTTCATAGGCCATGTAAATCTTGGCTACGGTTTCATCGTAATAATCCTGGGCTTTTTCAGCGTTTTGGTAAGGCGTTTGTAAAAAATCTTTGGCGCGCTGAATGCGTTCGCGTACGCCCTTGGGATTGACTTGTTTGTCATCAAAGCCCAATTCTTTCTGCACTTCTTTGATGAGCGTCAACTGGTCTTGCTCGTCGTAAATGACAAAGTTGCCCGGAATGCCGATGTTCGGCCCTTCCATACGCAGAATGCGCAGGCAGGTGGAATGAAAGGTGCTGATCCAGACGTCTCTTTCGGTCAGCCGCTGGACACGGTTTTTCATTTCGTTGGCCGCCTTGTTGGTAAAGGTCACGCCCAGGATTTGAAAATGAGGTACGCCGTGGGTGATGAGATAGACAATGCGGTGCGTCAGGATGCGCGTCTTGCCGCTGCCTGCGCCGGCAATAATCAGCAGCGGGCCTGCGGGCCAGGTGACGGCTTCTTTTTGCGCGGGGTTTAAACCATCGAGGATGCGGTCATTCATGGGAACCGGAGGCTAGGGGTTAGGAATTAGGGGTTCGTATAATGGGGAAAAAATTGTTTTGCATCTGCATTTACTCGGCCCTAGTTCCTAGCCTCTAGTCGCTAATCTTATAGCCTTTATCAAATGCTTCTTTGAAATCAAAAATATTGGCGAAATCTTCGAGTTTGTCTTCAGCCTGTTTGCGCAGGATGCCGGCTTCAACGAGGGCAAAGACGATTTTACCAAAATCGAGAGTCTCGTGAATGCCCCAGTAATTGAGTACGGTGCGGGCCAGCGGACCGTACTGCTCGAGCGCGTAGTCACGGATGCCTTCTAAGAGTTCTTTGCCGCTGACGTGGCGCGGCTTGGACAAGGCGGCCACGGTGTGGTGCAGGGCTGCGAGTAAGAAGTGATAGGCCTCGAGTTTGTACTGGGCGTGGCGCGCCAGGATTTTTTCGATTTTGCGGAGGTAGCTTTGTTTTTCTTCCATGGCCTTTTCCTGTCCAATCAATTATTACTTCTTTGCGCATTGCGAGGCGTCATTCCATTTAAGGCCGAAGCAATCCCGGACCCGAGATTGCTTCGCCTTCAAACTTCAACGGCCCGCAATGACAAATAAAAATAAAACTTATAACCTTGAGTTTGGCACTTTTCCCTCTCCCCTGTGGGGAAAGGGTTAGCCTCTGCGTCTATCGCAGAGACTAGAACATCAAACGCCTATGGGCGTTTGTATGTTCTAGGGTGAGGAGAAATTCAAGCGATCATCCCCCTCATCCTGACCTTCTCCCCCAAGGGGGAAGAAGGAATTCCTGAAAAATGCCAAACTCAAGTTATAACAATACTTGGTATTTTTTTTCCGCAAGTACTTTGGCTTTTTCGAACCACACGGGCTGCAAAGGCTCAGCCTCCAAGCGTGTGTTAAAAACCGCCTCAAATCCCGCGCGAAAAGCTTCGGCCAGTTTAAAGCCATCCAAGCCGGCGGGAACGACGACTGATTCCTGATGCAAGAGCGCGCCGGCGGAGCGTTTCTGCGAACCGCCTGCGATTTTGTGTTTACCCAGCGCCAGATCACTCGAAATCGGATAGCGAAAACATTCCGGCCCTTCGGGCAGATCTTCATCGCAGCGATAGAAGCGCGGTTTCAGGCCGAGCGTTTCAAAGCCTTTTTTCAAGGCTTCGTGAATTTTCCAGTAGCTGACGCGCACGGAGTGAAACGATTCGTCGTCGCGTTTATGCGCGATGAGCGAGAAGATGAGGTCTTGGCCGTGTTCGACACGGCCGCCGCCAGTGAGACGGCGGACCACGGGTAACCCCTCACCCCGGCCCTCTCCCACAGGGAGAGGGAGTGGCCGCGAATACCCGATCGTTACTGACGGCTGATCGGCAAAATAAAACCGTAGAATGGGCGGTGTGTTTTCCGCTTCTTCGCGTTCGCGGAAAAGCACTTCGTCGAGCGCCATGTGAAAAGACATGGAGGCTTGAATCCACGGTAATAATTTCCAACTCATAAAGATTTCGATAAATTCATCGTCAACTGGCGTTCTCTGTAGTGGCAATTCATGAATTGCCACTACGCGGAAATAAGCAATCTGAGATTCTTCGCCCATCAAACATTACCGGGCTCAGAATGACAGAGGAACGGTTCAGGACAAAGACTCGGAATAATACGAGGTAAACAGATACGCAACGCAGCAATGCGTGACTACGGTTTACTGGCTACGGGTTCTTTGGCGTTCTTTTCGCGCTCACGCACTACGTCGCGGTAGGTCAAAATCGGATTGCGCGCGGCTTTGACTTCGTCGGGCCGGCCGATCGGCATGGTCCAGGGCGCGCCGAGCACGAGTTCCGGGCTCTCTTCGATTTCACGGGCGATCTGGCGCAGGGCCGCGATGAAAAGGTCCAGGGTCTCGCGCGATTCGCTTTCCGTGGGCTCGATCATGAGCGCTTCATCGACGACCAGCGGAAAATGCACGGTCGGCGCATGGTAGCCGTAATCGAGCAGGCGCTTGCCCACATCGCCCGAGTGAATGCCCTTGGCCTTGGCCGCTTTGAGCGTCAGCACAAATTCATGCATGCAGACTTCATCGACCGCGACCGGCAGAACGTCTTTGAGTTTTTCTTTGAGGTAATTGGCGTTGATGACCGCGTCTTCGCTGATTTTTTTGATGCCGTCGATGCCGAGCGTCACGATGTAGGTGTAGGCGCGCAGCAGCATGCCGGCATTGCCGAAGAACGATTTGACGCGGCCGACCGATTGTTTCGACTCTGCGGCCCAGCGGTACGCGCTGCCGGTCTTTTCAACCAGCGGATGGGGCAGAAACGGCAGCAGGTATGCTTTCACACCGACCGGGCCTGCGCCCGGGCCGCCGCCGCCATGCGGCGTAGAAAAAGTCTTGTGCAGATTGAGATGCACAATGTCAAAGCCCATGTCCCCCGGCCGCGCAATCCCCAAAAGCGCGTTGAGATTCGCTCCATCGTAATACAGCAGTGCTCCAGCCTGGTGAACGGCTTTGGTGATTTCAAGGATGTCACTTTCAAACAAACCCATCGTATTGGGATTGGTCAGCATCAAACAGGCGGAAGTTTCGTCAAGATGGCTTTTGAGTTCGGCTAAATCCACGCGGCCGCGCGCATTGGATTTAAGCGTCACGACTTCATAGCCTAACAACGCAGCCGTGGCAGGGTTCGTGCCATGGCTCGAGTCAGGCACCAGCACTTTGCGGCGTTTGGTGTCGCCGCGGCTATGGTGATAGGCATGAATGAGCATCATACCGGTCAGCTCACCGTGTGCCCCGGCTGCGGGCTGCAGCGTGAAATGGTCCATGCCGGTCATGGTTTTTAAAAATTGTTCAAGCTCGTAAAGAATGTGCATGTAGCCCTGGATCGTGGATTCGGGCTGGTGCGGATGCACCTGGCTAAAGCCTTCCTGTGCGGCCGCCCATTCGTTCAGCTTGGGGTTGTATTTCATAGTGCAACTGCCCAGCGGATAGAAATGGGTGTCGATGGAAAAATTTTTGCGCGAGAGATTCACGTAGTGGCGGATGATTTCAGGCTCGGCCACTTCGGGAAACTGAGCGTCTTCTTTGCGGCGGAATTTTGGGTTCAGCGTCTTAAAGGGGTTCTTCGCGGCAATGAATGCCGTCGGCAGTCCCGCACCCGTGCGGCCCGCGGAACTTTTCTCAAAAATCAGGCGGTCGTCTTTAGAGATTAGCATTGGGAAAGAACCTCCACAAAAAGATCCAGCTGTTCGCGGGTCTTGGTTTCCGTGGCACAGACCAGAAAATCATTTTCACGGCCCGGATAAAATTTGCCCAGTCCGATGCCGGGAAAGATATTTTTTTCAATGCATTTCTTTTCAATGACTTCGAACGGCTGTGACGCATGCACGACGAACTCATTGAAGATCGGAGTTTCAAGCGCCACGCGGCAGCCTTTGAGGCCCGCGATTTTTTCGCGCAGGTAATGGGCGCGGTCCATGCAAAGCTCGGCAACTTTTTTGATTCCCTGTTTACCCATGAGCGACATATAAACGCCGGCGGCCAGCGCGCAGAGCGCTTGGTTGGTGCAGATATTCGACGCGGCTTTTTCGCGGCGAATGTGCTGCTCACGCGCCTGCAGCGTGAGGCAGAAGGCGCGTTTGCCGTCTTTGTCTTCCGTGAGACCGGCAAGACGGCCCGGAACGCGGCGCACCAGCGCGCGTGTTGTGGCAAACAATCCCAGGTAAGGCCCGCCGAATTGGACCGGAATGCCGAGCGGCTGGCCTTCGCCGACCGCGACGTCCGCGCCCCACTCACCCGGCGTGCGTAAAGCCCCCAGCGAGGTCGGATAAACATTGAGAATTAAGAGCGCGCCCACGGCATGCACCGCGTCGCTGATGCCTTCGAGGTCTTCTAAAACACCGAAAAAGTTCGGGGTCTGAAAAATCACGCCGGCAATGTCATCGTTGAGTTTATTGAAAAAAGCATCGCGGTTAAAGCCGCCTTCGGCGTCAAAACGGAATTCTTCGAGGGTAAACGACGTACCCTGCAGGTAGGTTTTAAGGACTTGCCGGTAATGCGGGTTGACGGCCTCGGAAACCAGAATTTTTGAACGGCCGGTGTGGCGCAAGGCTAGCAGGGCCGCTTCAGCCAGGCTGGTGGAACCATCGTAATGGGAGGCATTGGAAACATCTAAACCCATTAACTCGGCCACCAGGCTCTGAAACTCAAAAATAGCCTGCAGAGTCCCCTGGGCCGCTTCGGGCTGGTAAGGCGTATAAGCCGTATAAAACTCATGACGGCCTGTAATGGAGGAAACAGCCGTAGGTATAAAGTGTTCATAGCTTCCTCCACCCAAAAAAGATGCCGTATTGCCCACATTTTTGTTACGTCCACCCAGATTTCTCAAAAGTGCTTGGATCTCAATTTCGCTTAAAGCCGGGGGTAAAGTCAGTGTGGGGTTTAAAAGCGAAGCCGGAATACCTTTCAGCAGGTCATTAAAGCTGCTTGCCCCGATTTCATGGAGCATGCTTTCTTTATCTTGGGCCGTCAGCGGCTGATAATGCATTAGTGGGCCCCTTCTTTGATCGCCTTTTCGTAGGCTTCGGACGTCAGCAGTGCGTCCCAGTCGGCCGCACTCGCCATTTCGATCTGGCAGAAGAAGCCGCGGCCGTAGGCATCCTGGTTCACAATCGCCGGGTCCCCTTCGAGATTCGTGTTCACTTTGACCACTTTGCCCGAGACCGGCGCGTAAATGTCAAAAGCGGCTTTGACTGATTCCACCACGGCCATGGCCTTGCCCTTTTCCACAACGGCATTGAGTTTGGGGGCTTCAACAAAGACCACATCAGAAATTTCTTTCTGCGCATAGTCGGTGATGCCGACCGTGATCAGATTGCCTTCACGCTTGGCCCATTCGTGGGTTTTGGTGTATTTGAGTTCTTTTGGAAAATTCATTTTGCCTCCAAGTTTAATTTTATTCCTTTGTCATTGCGACCTGCAGCAGCAAGGTCCGCTGTTTTTTAGCGGACGACGAAGCAATCCCAGATCAGAAACGAGATTGCTTCGCCTTCAAACTTCAACGGACTCGCAATGACAAATATTTAAACCGCGATTTATTTTTTTGATCCTTTTGCAAAATAACAATTTTACAATTTTTCGTTTCCTCCCTCTCACTATGGGAGAGGGCATGAATGATGCAACTCCAACAAAGTTGCGCATGATTGTCTCTGGCGCCGTACAGAGGCGGGGTGAGGGCCAACCTATTTTTTCACCCGCTTGTAAAACGGCAACTTCACAATCTGTGCCGGAATCGCTTTATCGCGGACCACGACTTCAAACGTGTCGCCCGCTTTAAGCGTAAGGTCCGTAATGAACGCCATGCCGATATTTTTTTTAAGTGTCGGGGAAAAACTGCCGCTGGTCACAGCGCCCAAGGTCTTGCCGTCTTTTTTGATTTCCTGACCCTGACGCGGAATGCCGCGTTCAAGCATTTCAAAGCCCACGAGTTTTTTGCGGCGGCCTTTTTTTTCTTTTTCGGCGAGTGCGGCTTTGCCGAAAAATTTGCCCTTATCCAATTTCACGGCCCAGCCAATCCCCGCCTCAAAAGGCGTAGTGTCGTCATCGAGGTCATGGCCGTAAAGCGGCATGCCGGCTTCAAGGCGCAGCGTGTCGCGCGCGCCAAAACCCACGGGCGCAATCCCCAGACTGCGGCCGGCTTCAAACAGGCTGTTCCACAAGCCGGTTAGATGGGCGGTGCCGGTCATAATTTCAAAACCGTCTTCGCCGGTGTAGCCCGTGCGCGAGACAATACCGTCGTTCCAATCGCGGAAATGGTAATAAGCCAAATCGTCAAAACTTTGGCCTAAAGCCTTGGCCAAAATAGCCGCACTGGCAGGCCCTTGGAGGGCCAGCAGTCCTTTTTGGGGGCTTAGGTCGTCTAAGACAATTTGCGGCGCTAAAAGCCCTTTTAAGCGGCTGAAATGGGCAAAATCTTTGGCCATGTTGCCCGCATTTACAATCAGCAGGAAATGCTCGTCAGCACGGCGGTAAACGATGATGTCGTCGACGATGCCGCCCTGGTCGTTAAGCAGCGGCATATAGACTGCCTGGCCGTGCTTGATCGCGGCAATCGGACGCGGCAGGACCGCGTCTAAAAAAGCCGTCGCGCCCTTGCCCCGCACGTCAAACTCGCCCATATGCGAAATGTCGAAGACGCCGGCTTTCTCACGCACCGCGGCATGCTCTTCCAAAATGCTGGTGTAATAAAGGGGAACTTCCCAATCGCCGAACTGCCCCATGCGGGCGTTCAGGCTGCGGTGAATGGCATCAAGCGGAAGAAGAGAAACAGACATGACGGACCCGGAATCCACCCCAAAAACCTCATCAGAAACAGGTCCAAGCAAGGCCGCTCTGTCCCTGGGTAGTAAAAAGCTTGAAGAGAATGAATGCAAAAACGAACGCTTATTATAAAGGCCGCAGGCCAAAAAGCAATCGCAAAGGCAGGCACCCTTAGGCTATAATTCTCCGATGAATCCAGCCGGACAAAACACCAAAATCGCATTGCACCAGTTCATGATCTGCGAAACCTTCAGCACGCTGGCCGACGACGGTTATGCGGCCAAAGGCGTGCGCAGCAATCTCTACGTTCCCGCCTTTCCCTACCGTTTCAACAACCTTTTCGTCGTCACCTGCTGGCGCAAAGACGAGCGCTTTCACAAAGAAGTGATTGAATATGCCTTTGGCGACGAAATCCTTTACCGCACCGCGCACATGGACATCGAGCCGGTCACAAGCCAGGTGATTTTCCGCTGGCATACGCACAAAATTCCGCCGGAAGTGGTTTTACCGCAGGAAGGCACGCTCAAAATCCGCGTGGTTTTGGATTGGCAGGTCATGTTCGAATCGTATCTGCTGGTCGAAAAAAGACCCTAACGCACTCCCCTTTATTTTGTCATTGCGAGGCAGCGTTCAATTTGAGGCCGAAGCAACCCCAGATCAAAAACGAGATTGCTTCGCCCTTCAAAAATAATCACTGGGCCCGCAATGACAAAGTGGAGTTTCTAGAAGTAACTGGCCAGCCAATCCTTGGCGCTCATGAAGGTTTTTTCGAGCAGGCCGCGCGGCGCGAAATACATTTTCTTCTGCCGTTCCAAATGCGCGACGAGCTGCAATCCTCCGAGCGCGGCGGCAAGACCGGGGTTGGTCTTGAGTTCCGCTGCCGCATCCGTCGAACGCACCACGCCCAGCCGGGCATCGGTCGCAAATTCCTTGTGCAGAAATTCCAGAAAACCGTCCAGGCGCGTGCCGCTGCCGGCAAAAACATAATGCGGATGAAAAACGCCGTGTTCGCGGATAAAGCTATCGGATTCGGAAAGGATCTGCGCCACCCATTCTTTGGCGGATTTTAAAAATTGCTGGTGGAAATTCTGGCGCTCGATCTGCTTCTTTTCCTGCGATTCGCGGATCACAAGCGGAATGAGCTCATCGCCGTATTGCGGTTCGGCGGAGAGCGAACCGTAGCGTTCGAAAACTTTCTCTGCGTCCGTCAGGCTGATCTGCCAGGTGTTGCCGATTTCCTGGCAAAGCCGGCGCAGGCCCATGTCAAGCACGCGCGTGCCGGCAATCATGCCGCCGCGCCAAAGCGAAAGATAAACGCCGTCAGCCCCCACATCCATCAGCAGGACGCCTTCCTGTTTTTCCTGCTCCGACAGAACGGCTTCGGAAACGGCCAGCGTACGCGGAAAAAAGCCCTGCACTTCGATTTCCGCAGCCTCAAAAGCTTTCTCAATATTTTTAAATTCGCGGCTTTCCATGGTGAAAATTTTGAGGGTCACTCCCAGCCGTTCGGCATCAAGGCCCACCGGGTCCTGCACCTGGTCGAGGTCATCCACCAAAAAGGCCGCGGGCAGGGTCTGCAGGATGCCTTCGGATAGAGGCAGAGTCGCCACACTGCGTGTTTGGTCGACGACCTGCCGCACGTCGGTATGCGCCAGAGTCTTTTTGCCCTGTGGAAAATAAACCGAACTGGAAAAGGTGTGCGACGCCAATTTGGAATTGCCCAGCACCACATACGCATCCAGCACGCTCAAGTCACGGATAAATTCACCCTCACGGGTTTTTTTCAGACGTTCAAGCGCTGACGATAGAAGTTTGGCGGCCTTGTCCACCTGCGTCACAAATCCGCCGCGAAAGCCGTCCCCCAGCTCTTCGGCATGGCTGGCCAGCACGCGCACGCCGCCATTCTGCAGTTCACCGGCCAGCGTGACCAGCTTCCGTGCCCCTAAATAAAAAATAATCACCCGTTCGTTTTCGGCACTCATCGTTTAGCGCGTCCTCTTTTTGACAATGACGTCTTTAAACTGGAGATCGACATATTGAATTTTTGCGCGTTCCGCCGGATCGAGAAAAGGGTCCAGCTTATGCAAACTTCGCAGCAGCTGCAAAGGATAACGGCCCAGTTTGACCTCGGGACCTGTGCCCAGCGTCATCGTAAGGTTACCCAGATAATCCAGGCTCATGCGGGTAATTTCTTCCTGCGCCGCTAAAGGATGCTGCTGAAACTGATGGTAAAAAGCGACTGAGTTTTCGAGGCCCTTAGGCGCCATCCAGATGCCTTTGACGGGTTTTTTCCATTTTGTTTCGAAGGCGTCCAGAGTGGGCTTGCCGCCTGCAGTTTTGGCGTCCGCCAATTCAAGAATCACGCCGTCTTCAGAAAGAACAGCGCTCTGGCCTCCACGGACATAACTTACATAGGCAAACGGCTGGCGCGGCGTGATCCGCACATCGAGCGTGGCCGGAAATTTTTTCACGGTTTCGGCTTTGAGGACCGCAGGGTCTTGGGTCAAAAATTTGGACACGGCCTCGACATCCGCGCTGAAAATATTCCGCCCCAGCCAGCGGCGGTCAAGTTCCGTTTTCAGGGCCTCAGGTAAAATGCCGGCAGGCGTGATCTGAATCTGACGGACTTCAAGCGCGGAATCGGCATAGAGCGCGTCACGCACTCGGGTAAAACCCAGAAAAATTAAAACGCTGAGAAGCGCGATGGGCAGCACGCGGGCCAGGATGCGTCCCCCGCCGGAAACGGCGGCCTGCAAGCCTTTGGTCCAATGATTCCGTTTGCCCGTTTTCTTTTTCTTCTTTGCCATTGGCCCCCCTCTCAAACCTTTTCTATTAGACTTTGCCATTGCGGCCTGCCGCTGGCACCAATTTTTAACCTTTATGCCCGCAATGACAAAACGATAATTACTGACCTTTACGTTTTAGCGCTCGTGAAACCAGCCAGACACAAAAGGCTTCAAAAGACACGCCTGCTGCGCGGGCCGCTTTGGGCAAAAGGCTCATTTCCGTCATACCTGGAATCGAATTGGCTTCCAGCACTTCGATGCGGCCGTCCGCATGCTGCATCAAATCAACCCGCGACAGGTCGCGTAATTTCAAAGCTTTGTGCGCCCGCAGGGCAATCTGCTTCAGACGCTTGGCCAGAGGTGCTGGAATCTTTGCCGGCACGTCATAGCGGGTCACGCCCGGCGTGTATTTGGCTTTGTAATCAAAAAATTCACGGCCGGGAACGAGCTCTATCACCGGCAGGGCCTGGTTTCCAAGAATGCCCACCGTAAATTCACGGCCTTCGATTTTGCGTTCAATCAAAAGCCGGCCAAATTGCCTGAGTTCCTGCACAATTTTTTTACGCGACTGGGTCAAATCGTCGATCGGAAACGCGCCGACGCTGGAACCATCCGCCACCGGCTTTGCAAACGCCGGCAGCCCTAAGCGTTTTAGCTTATTTAGCCAGTCATGCGGGCCGGCCACGCAATAAGGCGGCGTGGGAACACCCGCACGGATAAATATTTTTTTGGCACGGACTTTGTCAAACGCATTGCGGCTTGCAGCCGCATCCGAACCGGTAAAAGGCACGCCGGCTTTTTGCAGCCGCTTTTGCATCAAGCCATCTTCACCGCCCGTGCCATGCAAAGCAAAAAAGGCCACATCAATTTTGGCGAGCCTTTTCTGAAATTTTTTTTTATCGGCAGGGTCCAGAGCCAGAGTACGAATACCGGCGCTTTTAAAGGCCCTCAGAACCGCACGGCCGGACCGCAAGGAAATCTTCCTTTCCGACGAAGTCCCGCCCAGCAAAACACCGACCGTCGTTTTAGGCGATAATCCGGACTTCCGGTTCAAGGTCAATGCCGTAGCCATCCTTGACAGCCTTTTGAATGTTTGCAATCAGAGTCACTAAGTCCGCGCAGGTGGCCTGGGCGGCATTGATGAAATAATTGCCGTGTTTAGGAGAAATCATCATGCCGCCAACGCGCGTGCCTTTCAGGCCCAGCTGATCGATCAGCCGGCCGGCCGAAGGATGCGGCGCAGGTGGATTTTTAAAAATAGAACCTGAACTGGGGTGCTTGAGGTCTTGCTCGCGGTTACGGTAATCAAAATTGGCGCGGATTTCTTCTTCGATGATTTCCTGCGGCCGGCGCCAAAGTTTAAGTGTAGCCTCTAGAATGACTTTGCCCCGCAAGTTGGAGTGGCGGTAGGCAAAATGCAGGTCATCGCGTCCGAGCCGGCGTCTGGCACCGCTCTCATCCAGCACGCTGACTTCTTTGACCAGGTCGCTGATTTCATTTTTTTGGCCGGAAAAGCGGCTGAAGCCCGCATTCATCATGACCGCACCGCCAAGCGTTCCGGGAATGCCGGACAAAAATTCGCAACCGGAAAGCCCCGCCTCGCGGCAAGCCGTGGCCAAACGGTACAGGTGAACACCCGCAGAAACCGTCACTTCATGGAGATCAAGATTGAAGCGGATGTCCTGATCATGGAAATGAATCAGCGTGATGACAAGACCTCGGAAACCAGCATCGGAAAAAACCACGTTGGAGCCTTTGCCCAAAATAAAAACCGGCAGGTTTTCTTCAGAGGCAAAATGCAGACAATCGGAAAGTTCGTCCTCCGTGCGGGGTTCCGCAAAATAATCGGCGGGCCCGCCGATCCGCATGGTGCAGTATTTAGACAATTCGACGTTACGCCGCGGAGATACTTTTGAACCGGCTGGCAAATTCATCAGCAACCTCCCCGATATCGCCTGCCCCCAAAAACGCCACAATGGAGGGTTCCTGCTCTTTGCGGTTCGCGAGATAATCTGAAACTTCTTTTTTGTCCATCACGCGCACGGCGGGATGTCCATAGCCGCAGACTTCGCGGTAAATGAGGTCCACACCCGTTCCTTCGGGATTGAGTTCCCCCGCGGCATAGACTTCGGTCAGAATGACGTCATCGGCCTGGCGCAGAACTTCGCCGAACTCCTTGAAAAAATAACGGGTGCGTGTAAAACGGTGCGGCTGAAAAACAACCGTCAGGCGCTTGCCCATTTTTTTGAGCGCCTCAATCGAGGCCAGCACTTCGGTCGGATGGTGTGCATAATCATCGACCACGACCAACTCGTCGGACGTGTATTTGACTTCGAGGCGGCGCCGCGCGCCTTTGAACTCAGCCAGCGGCTTACGGACTTCGTCAAAATCCAGACCGAGTTGAGCGAAAAGTGTCATCGCGGCCAGCGCATTCGCGATGTTGTGCAGTCCCGGAACCGCAAGCTGAAAACGGCCCGCATACAGCCCGCATTCCAAAAGATCGAAGGAAGACCCAAAGGCATCAAACTCAATATTCACGGCTGCAAAATCCGCTTCCTCGGTAAAACCAAAGCTGATGCAAGGACGGCCGGAATTTTTGACAATAGTTTTCAGGGCCCTATCCATCAGCGGATAAATGATCGCGCCGGGATCCTGTGCATTGGCGACGAAGCGCTCAAAGGATTGTTCGAGGTCGGAAAACTTGGGGTAGTTTTCGATGTGGTCCTGCTCAAGATTGGTCACAATCGCATAACTGGGCGCATAGAGTTCGTGCGAACGGTCGCTCTCGTCGGCTTCGGCCACCCAGTAATGGTTCTGGCCAAGCACCGTATTGGTTCTAAAATTGAGTACGTCTCCGCCCACCAGGCACGTCGGATTTTTTCCAAGACAGGACATCACGTACGAAATCATCGAAGTCGTCGTGGTTTTGCCGTGCGTTCCCGTGACGGCAATCGATGTTTCAGCGCGGTTAAAAAGCGCGGCCAGCACTTCGGCGCGGTGATAAATGGGCAGGCCGAGACGGCGAGCGGCTTCGAGTTCAAGATGGTTCGGGAGAATCGCGGAAGAATAGACCACAAAATCAACGTCATCTAAATGCGATTCGGTTTGCCCGATGTGCACGCGGATGCCTTCGGCGCAAAGCGACTCGACCATTTTGCCCGCTTTGGAATCGGAGCCGGAGACACGCAGGCCCAGATGGCGGAGCACGCGCGCAACCGCGCTCATGCCAACGCCGCCAACGCCGATGAAGTAGGCATGTTTTCCGGGGAGCACGAGTTCAAAATCAAATTTTGTCATAATCATAAGGCCTCCAGTAACGCACAAGCCTTTTCCGCTAATTCTTCTGCAGCCCGCGGCTTTGCCAGCTTCCGGATCTTTCCGGAAAGACGCTGTCTCAATCCCCCGTCTAACATAAAAATTCGGATCATGCGCAGCAATAAATCGGACGAGAGCGAGGATTCTTTTTGCAGGACCACGGCACCGTGTTTTTCAAATGCAGCCGCATTCTCATTCTGGTGCGCGCCGGCATGCGGATAAGGAACAACGGCTGCCGGAACACCGAAGAGCGCCAATTCAAACAGCGTGTTGGCGCCAGCGCGCGTCAGCGCAAAATCGGCCTGCGAAAAAAGCTCATGCATTTTATCAAAAAACGGATGGACTTGAACGGGTATTTTCAATTGGCGGCAAGCGGCCGCAGTTTTTTCAAAACTCTGCTTGCCTGTTATAAGAATAACGGCTAATTTTTGGCTTTCTTCAGGTGAAAGAAGCTCCAAAGTTTTGCAAACCTGCTGATTGATCCGCTGCGAACCCTGCGACCCGCCCACCACCAGCCAGGTCAGCCGGGGTTTGTTGAAATCACGCTCAAACGAACGCGCTTCTTCGAGCAATTTTCGCCGGATCGGCAGGCCCGTCACGGTCCAAGACCGCCCTTTTTCCGGCACAGGCACGGTTTCTTCAAAGCTAGCGGCCAAAAAACGGCCGTGAGGCATTAAAAAACGCGTGGCCTTGCCAGCAATCTTGTTCTGTTCATGCAGCAGAATGGGGATTCCCCTCCAAGAGGCCAAAAGAACGCCTGGGACGGACGCATAACTGCCGAAACCCGCAGCTAAAGCCGGTTTTTCCCGTGAAATCCAGGTCCAGGCCTGGACCAAAGCCGTCAAAGCCCCGAAAAGCCCCTGGAAAAGCCGCAGCGGATGGAATGAGATGCCGTGAAAATCACAGGCATAATAAACCGTATCAAAAGGGGCGCTTTGAAACTCCTGGCCCAGTTGGCGGGCCCGCGCGCCCGTCAAAAGACACAGGCGCCAGCCGGGGCGTTGAGCCCGGAGGGCCTCAGCAAAAGCCCAGGCCGGAAAGAGGTGCCCGCCGGTCGGACCGGCGAGAATCAGGATGGTTTTTTGAGATTCAGGCATGCAGGGTCAGCGCGACCGGTCGAGCGAAAGCAGAAGGCCGGTCGCAATGAGATTGATGACCAGCGACGTGCCGCCGTAGCTTAGAAACGGCAGCGGCAGCCCTTTGGTGGGAACCAGGCCGGTTGCCACCATCATGTTAACGAGTGACTGAAACACAATCATCAGAGTGAGCGCGGAAATCAGCAGGCGCTTAAAGTCATTCTGCGTCTGCGCTGCCATGCGCATGCCGCAGAGAAAAATAACCAGATAAAGCGTCAACACCGCCAGCACGCCGATCAGCCCCAATTCTTCGCCGATAATCGCAAAGATAAAATCGTTGTAGCCTGAGGGCAGATAAAACAGTTTTTGCGTGCTTTGGCCCAGGCCGACCCCCTGCACCCCGCCCAGCCCAAAGGCCAACAGCGACTGGATCATCTGAAAACCGCTTCCCTGCGGGTCTTCCCACGGATTGAGGTAGGCCGTCACGCGGCTTAAGCGGTACGGCACGCGTATGACCAGAAAATAAAAGACCGGCATTGCGACCAAGGCGGCAGCGCCGACATAAATCAGCCGGAATCCGGCCAGAAAAAACAAAATGCCCGTAATCAGGGTGATAAAAGCTGTGGAGCCCAGGTCGGGCTGCATCAGCAGCAGAACCGATGTCGCGGCCACGATCATAAGCGGCGGAATAAATGTGAGCATACTGCCCTTGCGGATATCTTTAAGCTTGCGCGACAGGTAATCGGAAAGATAGATGCAAACCGCCAGCTTGGCAAATTCAGCCGGCTGAAAGTTCACGATACCCAGGCCGATCCAGCGCTGAGCGCCGCCGGCCAAATGCCCAATACCCGGCACAAAAACCAGCCCAAGAAAAAGCAGGGCCAGCAGCACAAAACCACGGGCATTCTGCTGCCAAAAACTAGAAGGCAGGGTGGCAGTCATGAAAAGCAGAACCGTGCCGGCCACGGCATAAATGGCCTGGCGAATCAGCAGAAACTGCGGGTCTTGATAAGCGCGTTCGGCATAAATGGCGCTGGCGCTGTAGGTCATGACTACGCCGATGCCCACCAAGGCGTAGACACAGATAAAAAAGATTTTAGCGGCCCTGGACATGACTGACTCCCTGGGCCGCTTCGCGCGCGAACTGCTTAAAAAGCCGGCCGCGCTCTTGATAATTGCTGAACATGTCAAAACTGGCGCACGCAGGGGAAAGCAGGACAATATCACCTTCGCGGGCCGCGGCATGTGCCAGGCGCACCGCTTCCGCAAAAGTCCCGGCTTCGGATAAGGGCGCTGTCTCCTTCCAGGCTTCGCGCAAAAGTTCCCGTGCTTCCCCGATTAAAACAGCACGTTTGACCTTACGCGCCACCAGATCGCGCAGGCTATCGAAGTTAGTAGACTTGGGATGCCCGCCGGCAATCAAGATCACGCGGCCGTCCGGATATTTTTCGAGCGCCCAAGCCAGTGACGACGGCGTGGTGCTTTTGGAGTCATTGACATACGTAATGCCGCCGGCTTGATGAAAAACCTCAAGACGGTGTTCAATCCCCTGAAAAGACGCCAGGGTTTGGTCAACAAGGACTTGGGGTATGTCCAAAATAGCGGCCACAGTGCGCAGGACTTCTTCATTGGGGTTCAAGGACGGATGGGCCCCAAAGGAAAACACCTGTGCCTTGACCGGATAGGCGGGAAAAAAAGCCCGGCGATCCTGCTCCCGCAAAAGAGCATGATCGCTTTCCTGCTGGGCCTGAAACAACCGCAGTTTCGCAGCGATATAAGCCTGGCCGTTCGCATGCCAGTCTTCATGGTTGGGACTGAGATTAAGCAAAATACCAATCTTGGGCCGGAAGTGCGTGCAATGCTCCAGTTGAAACGAACTAAGTTCTAAAACAACAGTATCCTGGGCGGTCAGGTTTTCAATTTCGCCGATCCAGGGATTGCCGATATTCCCGCAGGCCACGGCACGGCCCGGGCCGCCCGCGGCTTCGATCAAATTGCGCAACAGCGTCGTCACCGTGGTTTTGCCGCACGTACCGGTGACCGCAATAATTTTTTCCGTAGGGCAGAAACGGCTGGCCGCTTCGATTTCACTCAAAATGGGAATGCCGGCCTCGCGGATGGTTTGATAAACCGCGGCTGCGGGCGGGATGCCCGGAGAAATCAGCACCCAGTCAGATTGCAAAATCTCCGGCAGGTTGTGGCTGCCCGCCTCCCCCGGAATGCCGAGCGCGGCCAGCTGTTCAACGTGCTGGCGCACGCTTTCGCTCGTGCCGCCGTCGGAGACGCGCACCGAAAAATTGCGCTGATGCAGAAAGACCGCGCTTTGAAAGCCGCTGACGCCCAACCCCAGCACCGTTACTTTTTTACCGGGAAAATCCATAGATTAGTCTTGAGTGATAAGTCACGAGTCTTGAGTTTAATTAAAAATGAATCTTTTGCAAGTACCGAGAGCCCTTTAACGAATCAATCCGTCTTTGTCATTGCGAGGCAGCGTTCAATTTAAGGCCGAAGCAATCTAGAAACTAAAACCTTGAGATTGCTTCGGCCTTAAATCTTAAGGGGTTCGCAAGGATGAATTGCAGGGAATGCTTTCAAACCGTTCCCAGTCAAAATGATTTTCCCCCTCATGACTCACGACTGACGACTTCCTCATCGAACTTTTAAAGAAGCAAGCGCCGCAATCGCCAAAATAAACGATAGAATCCACAAACGAATCGTAACTTTCGATTCAGGCCAGCCTTTAAGCTGCAGATGATGATGGAACGGCGACATAAGAAAAATACGTTTCTTGCGGATTTTAAACGAGGCCACCTGCAGCATGACGGATAGGGCTTCCCAGACGAACACACCGCCCGCAATCACCAGAATTAATTCTTTCTTGAGCAGGACCGCGATGGCGCCCAGCGCACCGCCCAGCGACAGTGAGCCCGTATCGCCCATCATAACTTCGGCCGGATACGAATTAAACCAGAGAAAGCCGGCGCAGGCGCCGACCAGCGCCGCACAAAAGACCGCTATTTCACCGCCGTCTTTAATGTGCGCAATGCCCAGGTAAGCCGAATAATCGACGCGGCCAGTCACATAAGCGATAATCGCAAAGGCCGTTACCGTAAAAAGCGTACAGCCAATGGCCAGGCCGTCCAAGCCATCGGTCAGGTTCAGGGCATTGGACGTGCCGGCCAGGACCAGCACGACAAACGGAATAAAAAAAACCCCAAGGTAAAGCGTGGATTTAATAAAAGGAAAATGCAGCCATTCGTCAAACTTGGGGTCGATGTAGAGCACCAGACCGAGAAGCGCGGCCGCAAAAACCTGGCCCAGAAATTTGGCGCGCGAGCTCAGTCCGCGCGAACTCTTGGACGTCAGTTTTTGCCGGTCATCAAGAAAACCCAGGGCGCCGAACCAGACGGTGATAAAAAGCAAGAGCCAGACGGAAACCGACAGCAAATTGGCCCAGAGCAAGGTGGCCATGACCACTCCGCCCAAGATCATGACACCGCCCATGGTGGGCACGTCGGCTTTGTGTTTATAAAGATGGTGGATTTTCTCCGCATGCTCGCGCTGGTTATGCGCCGTAACCTTCATCTGGCGCAGCCAGCCAATGATCGCCGGCCCGGCCCAGAGGCAGAATAAAAAAGCCGTGATGCTGGCGCCTGCGCAGCGGAACGTGATATAGCGGAATAAATTAAAAAAAATTGAAACGTCTTTAAATTCGTACAAAAAATAAAGCACTTAAACTCCTAGAAATTAATAAAGCGCTCATCCCCGAATGTCTGCGTCGGGGATCTAATACAAGCCCCCTCATCTAAAGCATTCGAGGGCGACACAAAGCGTCGGATTCCCGCCAAAAGCATGCGGGAATGACACAGCGCCATCAGCGCTGCGCATGACCGTCTCGGCTTCCACGCAGAGGCGGGAATGACACAGCGCCATCAGCGCTGCGCATGACCGTCTCGGCTTCCACGCAGAGGCGGGAATGACACAGCACCAACAGCATCAGACTGCATGTTGATGCTGCAAGGCCTCTTCCAAAAATTTTAAGACTTTCTCGATACGCATGCCGCGCGAAGCTTTGACAAGCAGCGCATCCCCTTTTTTCAAATAAGCCGCCAAAAATTTTCCGGCGTCTTCCGCCGATTCAAACTGGCGGATTTCTCCGGCCTGTTTTTGTACGCGGGCCGCATCCAGCGCGCCTGCCGCAAGACGGCCGTAAGCGCCCAGAAAATCAAAACCGGCCGCGCCAAGGTTTTCGCCCAACTCGCGGTGAAACCGGGCTTCATCGGGCCCGAGTTCCAGCATATCCGCAAAGACCACGGCTTTGCGGCCCGGCGTTTCCAATTTACGGAAGCCTTCGATCGAGCGTTTGAACGAACCGGGACTCGCGTTATAGCCGTCGTAAATCACCGTCAGACCGTTGGCAAGCGTACGCCGCTCAAACCGGCCGGCCGGAAGGCGGAAATCTTCCCACACCGCGGGCTGTTCTTCAAGCGGAAAACCCAGTAAGTCCGCGAGCGCCGCAGCCATGGCCGCATTTTGCGCAAAAAAAGCCGCCGCGGCCGGGAGGCGGAACGTCTGCCGGCCGGCCAGCGTGAAACTGACAAAGCTGTTGTCACTGCGCACAGCGCTGATCCGGTAATCCGCCCGGTCCGTTTCTCCCACGCAGACCCAGCGCCGTTTCCAGCGCTTAGTTTTTTCAAGCAGCACCGGATCAAAATCTGGAATCACGACCGCGCCGCCATCCGGCAGGGCTTCGGCTAATTCCAGTTTGGTTTCATAAATAGCGTCCAAAGACCCGAACCCCGCCAAATGCGACGGTGAAACCTGGGTCAGCAGCGCATGCGTAGGTTTCAGAATCCGGGTGAGAAAACGGATATCGCCGGGCTTGCTGGCTCCAAGTTCGGCGAGACAGAAGGCATGGGAAGGGTCCAAAGCCATCAGATTGAGCGGCAGGCCCAGCTGATTATTGAAATTGCCGCTGCTGGTCAGGCCCGGACTGCGCTGTCCGAGGAGATAGCCCAGCATTTCCTTGGTGCTGGTTTTACCCACACTGCCCGTGACCCCGATGACCGGATTTTGGAAGAGCCGGCGGCGCCAAGCCGCAAGCCGCACAAGCGCTGCTTCCGGATCCGCGACGGGAATCAGATTTTTATACGGACTTCCGGGTTCCGTGAAGCGTGCCGCATTCCGGCTGCAAAAATCCTGGCTGACAAGCGCGCCTGAGGCGCCGCGGCGAAAAGCTTCAGCCAGAAAATCATGGCCATCCTGCTGGTTTCCTTTGAGGGCCACGAAAAGACTGCCGGGCGGGAGCGTGCGGGTGTCCAAACTGGCGCTCGTGATAGCGCAGGAGGGGTCGGCGGCCAGGCCGCGTACATTCAATTCACCAAACGCCTCTTCAGGAAAGAACACGGCTTTTGCGCTGGAGGCACTCGCGGGCCACAAGGCGGTCGTCAAAGGGGATTTTTTTGTCGCCCAGGATTTGATAATCCTCATGGCCTTTGCCCAAAATAAAAAGCACGTCACCCTCTTCGGCCAGGCTGATCAGTTTTTCAATCGCCTGCCGGCGGTCCAGAACTTCAAGCACCTGGCAGGGTTTTTCACCGTCCTGCGGCAGGCCCTCGCGCATGTGGTCGAGAATGCGGTCCGGATCTTCGGAACGCGGATTGTCGGCGGTCAACACCACAATGTCGGAATATTTACAGGCCGCGCGCGTCATGAGTTTACGTTTGCCAAAATCGCGGTCGCCGCCGCAGCCAAAAAGCGTCAGGATGCGGCGCGGTTTGAGTTTTGCCGCCTGCCCCAGCACATTTTCAAAAGCATCCGGCGTATGGGCATAATCGACGAAAACGGCGAATGGCTCGCCTTGCGAAACGCGTTCCAAACGGCCGGGAATGCCGTCGAAACGGCGCAGGTCTGCCAGAAAATCTGCGGGTTCAAAACCCAGCAGCGCCAGACCGCCGAGCGCCGTCAGCGTATTCGTGATGTTGTGCTTAAATGACAGCGGAATCTCAACGGCCAGCGGTTTATTTTTAGCGTTGTGAAAATTGAAGCGGCTGCCCGTAAAATCCGTGCGCACGTCACGCGCGGAAAAATCCGCCGCGGATTCCAGGCTGTAACTTTTGGCAGACTGAAATTCTTCCAGCAGACGGCGGCCGTAAGCACAATCCTTGTTGATCAGCATATTTTTCGGCGCGGGTTTGGCCGCAAACAACAGGCGCTTGGCTTGAAAATAGCGTTCCATAGTTTGATGGTAATCGAAATGATCCTGCGTCAGCTGCGTAAAAATGGCCAGATCAAACGGCAGATGATGCACGCGGCCCTGGTCCAGGGCATGCGAAGAAACTTCCAGCACGCAGTAGCGCACCCCTTCCTGGCGCATTTGAGCCAGCATGGGAATTAAAAGTTCGGGACCGGGCGTGGTGTTGGAGGATTCAAGCTGGTGCTCGGCCCACTGGTAATTGAGCGTGCCGATATAGGCGGCTTTGGCTTTTTGGCGCAGCAGCCGGTAAAGAAGGTAGGCAATCGTGGTTTTGCCGTTCGTGCCCGTGACCCCGATCAACTTCAGGCGCTCATCCGGGATGTGATGAAAACGCTGCAGCACGAGCGAAAGTACATTGCGCGACGATGGCACTTGAATAACAGGAATATGGCGCACCGTCGCGGATTCCGGAATGCTTTCACAGACAATCGCCGCCGCTCCGGCCTGAATCGCTTGCCCGATGAAATCATGGGCGTCCATGCGCGTACCCTTGCAGGCGACAAACAACGTGCCGGGGCCGGCCATGCGGGAATCGGAAGTGATGCGGGAGATGCTGAGAGAGGGTTTCCAGTTGAGTTTGTCGAGGACGGCGATTTCGCGGAATAAATCCTCAAGCTTCATGCTGGTCTCTCATGCTGCGGTTCGAGTTCGGTCCGAACCGGAATTGAATGGAGGGCGATTCGGCTTGAAGCGCCCTGACTTCCCGGAGTCCATGCCGATCGATGACTAAATCCGCAAAAATTGTTTCAAAAACTACGTTTTGGCCGCCTGCCATGCTGGCCCAATCGCTCAAAAGTTCAGCCGCCACCTGCTGTCCGCTAATCGCAAGATGCAGCCGTCCGCCCCACAATCCGGTCAGGTCGTAATCAATCTGCATACGGCCTGAAAAAATCCGGATTTTCCGGTCCCAATCGGTCTCGATCCCCTCGATGGCAAATTGGGATTTAAAAAAGACCGGCCGGACTTTACCGCTGATTTTAATTTCAAGCGCTTTTTCTGCGCGCCGGATCACCAACGGCGGAATCACCCAGCTTTGAATGCAAAACCAGACAACCAGGCCGGCAGCCGCGGCTGTCAACAGAAGGGCAAGCCGCCGCACACGCCGCCTTTACTGCTTGGCGCCGATTTTCTTGGGCGAAATGACGATATCCACGCGGCGGTTCATGCCCCGGCCCTGGGCTTCGTCATTGGAAGCGACCGGATGAAATTCTCCGTAACCGACGGCGGCAAAGCGCACCGGGTTCAGGCCGCCGTCGTCCACAAAAAAGTGAATCACTTCCGTGGCCCGGGCCGTTGAAAGTTCCCAGTTCGATTTCCAGCTGGAAAAACGGATGGGCACGTTGTCGGTATGGCCTTCCACGTTAACTTGGTTCTGACCGACCTTGTCCTTCAAGATCCCGGAAATTTTGGAAAGGGCCTGTTTGGAAGACTCTTTCAATTCTACTTTCCCCGAATCAAATAAAACTTTGTCCTGCATGGTCAGAACCAGACCGCGATCCTGCATCGAAAGCGAAAAATCGCCGGACCCGAGTTCGCTGCGCAGTTTGCTTTCAAGCGCTTCTTTGGCTTTCTCGAGATCTTCACGCGAACGGATCGCCTGGTCGAGTTCGTCATTCAGCCGGGCAATTTCGTTGGAGAGCCCTTGAATCGTGGCCGCCTGTTCGCGTGAAACTTTTTCCAGGTCTTTGTTTTTCGCACAGCCAGTCAGCGTCAGCATGGCCAGCAATGAAAATAACGCGAGATGACGGACGGACTTAAATGACGGTTTCATAACAAACTCCTCCTAAAACTTTGACTGAACGGTGACGACGGCCGCAAGGGCGATCGAAATGGCTGAAAATAAAAAGGTCAAAAACAAAAAGATGCGCGCGGCGGTGCGGTGTACGCGCAGAACTTGCGGAGCGGCCGGGAGAGGGTCAGCGGCGCTGGGCTTTTCAATGCGGACTCCCTCAAGACTCATGTGCGGTTCCTTGATTGAACGGCGGCGAGCCGTTGGCGTTTGTTTTCGTTCCCGTGCCGCATGGCGAGTTCGACAAGATGCTGCAAATCTTTCCGGTGAATCACGCGCACAAAGGCGTCCACGACTTTGGGATCAAATTGCGTGCCGCGGTTGGCCTGAATTTCACGGATGGACTGCTCAAGCGTCATACGTTCGCGGTAACTGCGCTTGGAAATCATTGCGACGAAGGAGTTTACCACAGAAACAATGCGTGCGCCAACTGGGATTTCATCGCCTTTGAGTCCCTGCGGGTAACCTTTGCCGTCATAGCGTTCATGGTGATGGCGTACAATCGGAAGCACGGGTTTGAGGGATGAAATCGATCTCAAAAGCTGGGCACCTTGCATGGGGACTTTCTTAACCATGTCATATTCGCGCTTGGTCAGCTTTCCCTGCTTGGTCAAAACGGTATCCGGCAGGGCCATCGTCCCCGTGTCGAGCAGGAAAATGGCGCGCTCGATGTGAATTTGCTCACGGGTGGAAAGCCCGAGTTCTTTGCCGAGTTCCAGCACGATCTTGGAGAAAGCATCCAGATGCTTGCGGCTGCCGCGGAAGTTAAGTTCCAGCAGTTCATTGATGGTTTTGATGCTGCCCAGCGTTAATTTTTCGGTTTCTTCAAAAAGCTGGGCGTTTTTAATGGCCACAACGGCCTGTTCGGAAAGGGATTTCAGGATTTCCAGGTCAATTTTGCTAAAAGCCTGCCGGTCAATCTTGTGCCAGAGCAAAATCACGCCCACCACGTCGTCTTCGATAAATGGAACGCCGATGGCATTGCGGCTGAGATAAAACTCGCCGGTCGAGGCAATGCGGCCTTCAAGGCCCCGGCCGATCTTGATGCGCTGGCGGTGAATAAAACGCGGATGCTCCCCGAAAGAAAAATAACTCGAGAGGTACTGGCGATCGGTATCGACCAGCAGGATCGAACAGCCCTTGGCTTTCAGGACCTGCGCGCTCAGGCGCCCGATGCGCGGCAAAAGTTCCTGAAGCCGGAGCGAGGAACTGATCACGCGGTGCACGGAATGCATGGTCGAAAGCGCCAGGGCACGCGGATGGACGGTTTCATAAAAATTATTGAGTTCAAAACTCTTATGCGCCAGTTCAGTCTGGCTCAGCAGAAAATGCTCAAAAAGACCAAGAAATGGTGCCGCTTTTTTTTCGGGCTCTGAAAGGCCGCTCAGAAAAAAAATGCCCTTCAGGCGCCCCAGATGACGCACGGCATAGAGGACGCCGCGGCGGCCCTGCCGGTCTTTATAAAGCTGGAAATGATCACTCAGCCGGTCTTCATCGCGGACCAGCTGCTCGGCATATTTTTGATGGAATTCGCAGGAAGTATCTTGGGAAAGTTCAAGCGGGCTTTGGCCGGAGCGGCCGCCCTTGCGGTCCAGCTTGACGATATCCACGCCGGTTTCCTTGACAAGCGCAAACCAGCCCGCCGGTTTGCCGAGAAGGCGCACATTGGCGCGGTAGCCTTCCTGCCAGACAGGATTCGGAAAAAGATATTTTTCCAGAACAGTAATTTGTCGGTGTTTGTTTTTCATGCCCTTCAGACGAGGATGATGCCTGAGACCCTGCGATTTGCTAGTATAACATTATCGGCGGGTGAAGTTCTATTCATAAGGTTCAAACAGGCGTTTGTATTCCTGAATCGCAAAACGGTCCGTCATGCCCGCCACATAATCGCAGACCGCCCGCTCAAGGCCGTCTTTCTGCGCCCGTTTCAATACCTCCGGCGACAGCTGGCTGGGTTTTGCAATGTAGTTCTTGAAGAGGCCCTTTAAAAATCGCTGCCCCTTTTCCGTCATACGCACCACATGATGGTGAAGATACAAATTTTTACGCAGAAAACGTTTGAGCTCGGCATGCTCGCGCTTCAATTTGTCCGAAAGCGCAATGACGGGCAGGCGGGTGCGCTGAAGATCATCCAGTTTTTTGATTTTGCGGGCCGTGATCAGCCCGCGGCTGGTTGCGACCGTATCTTTGACCAGGTGGTCAATCACCTGACGGATAATTAAGCGTCTTTTGGGGGCATTTTCGAGCCCGGGATATACGGCCAGCACTTCCCGCTCACACTCGGCCCACAGTCGCACGTCTTTGAGCGGAGCTTCTTCGAGCAAGCCGGAACGCAGGCCGTCATCCAGATCATGGCTGACATAGGCAATTTCATCAGCCAGGTCCACCAGATCGGCTTCCAGCGTGCGAAAACGCCGTGAACGCGGCAGCCCCTGTTTGACGGGATGTTTTTTAAGCCCTTCCAGCGTTTCAAAAGTCAGATTAAGCCCCGGGAAGTTTGGATAGCGCTCTTCAAGGACCTCCACAATACGCAGGGATTGGGCATTGTGTTCAAAACCGCCCTTGCCCGCCATGAGTTCCTGCAAGGCCCATTCGCCGGCATGACCAAATGGCCCATGACCGATATCATGAGCGAGGCTCACGGCCTCTGCCAAATCTTCATGCAGGCCCAGCACGCGCGCCATCGAGCGGGCAATCTGGCTGGTCTCAAGCGTATGTGTCAGACGCGTCCGGTAATGATCGCCTTCGTGATTGACAAAGACCTGGGTCTTATACTGGAGACGGCGGAAAGCGGTGGAATGAATGATGCGGTCGCGGTCGCGCTGAAACGGATTGCGCAAGGGATGAAGTTCTTCCGGATATTTACGGCCCCGCGAACGGCTGCTGCGCGCAGCGTAAGGCGCGAGAAGGGATTCCAGATCCGGCCGGTTCCTCACCCGGCTCCCAAAGCGCGTTTCATGATCTTATAAACCGACTGCATGGATTCGGAAATCACTTTTGTCCGGGCAATGACCGGCATGAAATTCACGTCGCCCTTCCAGCGCGGTACCACATGCAGGTGCAAGTGGCCGGGTATACCGGCTCCGGCGGTACGGCCTAAATTGAGGCCCACATTGATTCCCTGTGCTTTAAGGCCTTTTTTCAGGGCTTTTTCAATTTTGACGTAAGTTTCAAGCCAATCTAAGCGTTCGGCATCGCTCAGCTGCTCGATCGTTTGGACGTGGCGTTTGGGCAGGATTAGCGTGTGGCCATTGTTATACGGATAGAGATTAAGGACCGCGAAACTATGACGCGTGCGCAGCAAAATATGCTCAGAATGGCCCGCATGGCCTTTGGCCATACGGCAGAAAAGACAGCCTGGTTTTCTTTTACCTTCAGGCCTGATGTAGGCTTTGCGCCAGGGCGCCCAGAGTCGATCCATCGAATTTCCTCATGCCAATGAGCCGCGGGAGATTATAGAGAAGAAACAGACGGTTGAGATCTTCCAAAAGCCATAAATGAATGCCCGCTTCCTGGGCCATGAGTTTCGCATTCTGATCAATCCCGCCCAGCGCAATCATGAGGCGCAGACGGCTGATTTTGCGGGCTTTGCGCGTTTCGCGTGTTTCTTCGGCCAGAAGCTGGACATCCTCTTCATGCAGCAGATCAAAAGCAACGCGCCCTTGCCATTGGACGGCACTGCCGGAAGCGGTGAAAGAACGGCCGCGGTCCCCGGCCGGCCGGATCGTGACTTCATTAAAATGCGGCAGGCGGATTTTTTTATGGCCCAGCTGAAGCGATTCATTACGGAAACTCATCAAAAGTGTTTCGATGCACGCTAACACCGTTTCTGGCCCTTCAAAATCCGAACGCTCAAGATGACGGGCCAGACTCAAACGGAAATTTTCACGTTCATCGGCAAACGGAACAGCCTGGCGTTTTTGTACGCTAAAAACCTCACGCATCCAGAATGAAAAAAGCGCATCTTCCATAAAATAAAAATCGCTGCTTTTGGCCAGAAGTTCTTCCTGAACGAGACGCTGCAGCGTCTTTTTGCATTCGGCTGCTTTTCGTCCCGTATGTGCGGCAATGGCCGGCACTTTACGCGCGCCTTCACTGACAGCCATCAGCGTATGATAAAAAATAGCGCCGTCTTTGACGGAGCCCAGCGCGCGCTCGAGGCGACGCTGAAAAATTTGCGCGATCCGGCCGTGGTCGTCAAAAATTTCTTTTTCAACCGCGTTCAGCAAAGTTTCATCCGCCAGCGGCAAAGCCAAGGCTTCGTGAGGGTTATCTGCCGGGATGGCCGCCGCAGCCTCCGGCATGTGCTCCAGCAGCAAGTCAAGATACAGTGGTACACCACTGCTCATCCGGATCATAAATTTTTTCTGGGCTTCCGTAAATAAAAGACCCGGCTGGCGCGCTTCCAAGAACCGCGCGATTTCCATCGCATCCAGAGGACTGACCTGCATGGTTTCAAAATTACTAAAAAGAAGCGAGAGCTGGTTGCGAAAAATTTCCATGGCCAGGGCCGGCCGCGAACTGGCTACCAGGTAGAGCGTGTTTTTTTCGACCATGATCTGATGCCCCAGCAGGCCAAACGGGTCATGCACCGGCAGGCCTTCTCCCAGGGCATGAAACTCATCCAGGATCAGCACCACTTTTTTGCGGGTCTCGTCGGCCAGCAGGCTGGTCAGGCCGAGGACTTCACGCGCCGCTGCCGTGTTTTTTTCGCCCCGGCGTACCATTTTGCGCAGGGTACGGATATGTTCAACGGTCCGGGGCAGGCGCGCTTCAAGGACAGCCAGTTGGGCAGAAACAGGATCGCGTAAATCTGCAGGGGCCGGAAGCACAGCAGCCAGCACGGCCGTGATCCAACGGTCGGTCAAATCCGAAAAATCAAGAGCCGCGCAGTGGACATAAACAGGCAGAATATCTTTGTCGCGGCCCAATTGACGGTAAAGTCCGGCAAGCAGGCCGGTTTTGCCAAGGCCTTCGGGACCCAGAATGCCCAAGTTTTGCCGGTAGCCCTTCTTCAGGGATTCGACACGCTGGGCAATCCGGTTTTCAATCGTGGTGCGCTGTAACGAAGATGAGGGCATACTCGAAAAGGCTGAGTTAATAAAACGCAAAATAAAAAAATTATTTTTCAGGCAGCAAAGTGTTCAGAGTCTACTCGCTAAATCTTTAAATTCAAGCCCTAAATCATGGGCTGGAGCCGACCCCCTAGGGCTTGAGTAAAATGCTTTTCTTCTACTCAAGCACTGCGCTTCGCAGGCTAAGGAGGCCTGCGTATGCGGCTAGGCTTGAGTAAAATGCTTTTCTTCTACTCAAGCACTGCGCTTCGCCCGCCAAATTGCCGGCGGGCAAGCAGGCTTTGAAGGAAGCTTGCGTATGCAGCTAGTCTTGATCAGGATTTCTTTTCTTCATCCAAGATTTTGTGGATAGCGCCTGCCAGTTTAAGGGCGTCATGCCGTACCAGTTCGTCTTCTGAGGCCACATCGTCCCAGACAATCCGGGCTGAAGTCAGGCCTTGAAGCACGGATAAATCGTTTTCGGCTACCGGCTGCTGCTTCTTGAGCGCATAATTTTTCAAAGCTTCCTCCGAAAATGCGGTGGAAGAGCACAGCACATAGGCCAGGCAATCGGCCCCCAGGTATTTGATAATTTCTCGTACGTGATCCGAGACCTGGAAGTGATTGGTTTCGCCGGGTTCAGTCATGATATTGCAAATATAAATTTTGCGGGCCGGACTGCGGCGGATGGCTTCCGCCATGCCGCGTACGATCAAATTGGAGATAATGCTGGTGAAAAGATCACCCGGGCCCAGCAGAATGCAGCGCGCGCTTGCCAGGGCCTCGATCGCATCCGGGTGCGCGGTGGTCGCCGGCTCCTGCCAAAGCCTCCGGATCCGCAGGCTGGGGTCCCCGCTTTCAAAGATATCAATAGCGGCTTCCCCATGCAGAGTCTCGCCGTTTTCCAGTTCGGCATACAGCGTATTGACATTTTCCGTCACCGGGATGACCTCTCCCTGAATATTAAGAATTTCACTCAAAGAGCGCACGGCCCGCGTCATGGACCCGCGCATTTCCGTCAGGGCGGTCAACAGCAGATTGCCCAAATTATGCCCGGTTAACTCGCCGCCGCGCGCAAAGCGGTACTGCATCAATTCATTGACCAAATCGGGGGCCGTTGAAAGCGCCACCAGACTGCGCCGGATGTCACCCGGCGGCAGGATGCCGAACATATGCTTGAGACGGCCGGTGGATCCGCCATCATCACTCATGCTGACAATCGACGTCAGTTGGACATTGCCCAGAGTTTTGAGACCCGAAAGCAGCGTAAAAAGCCCGGTGCCTCCGCCGATACAGACCAGCCGGTTCTCTTCATGCAGGGCGTGGCGCACTTTCCCTACGAATTCGCGGATGACCAGCGGCCGGGCAATGACTTCGGCATGCGGACAGTGCAGACTTTCAATGGTACGGCGCTGATTTTCATTGCCCGCAAGGCATAAAACCGGAGGGATTTGAAAATTCTTAAGCGCCATAAAACGCTGCAGAATTTCGACCGTATTCATGCGCGCCAGGTGGTAATCGAGAATCAGCAGGCCGTATTTGCGGGTGAGCGCCTGCTGAAAAACATCCAGGCCGTTATCCACCTCTTCGATGTCATACGAAAAACGCTGGAGCGAAGAATGCACCAGGCGGCTCAGTTCACGGCTTGACGATCCCAGCAGGATTTGCATATTGGTTTTACGGCCGGCCCCTTAAAAACTGTAGATTGACGTCCCGTCCCCGCCTATAATTTGAGCATGCCGGATTTACGCACGCTTGTCCTTATTCCCGCTTATAACGAAGAGCGTGCCCTGCCCCGTTTTATTCAGGAATTAAAAACCGCGGTTCCCGGCGTGGATTTGCTGGTCATTAACGACGGCTCCACGGATGCAACCGCCGCGGCCGCAGAACAAGCCGGAGCCTGGGTCGTGACACTGCCGCTTAATTTGGGCATCGGCGGCGCCATGCAAACCGGTTTCCGCACGGCTTGGGACCTGAGTTATGACATCGCGGTCCAAATGGACGGGGATGGCCAGCATCCGGCGGCGGGACTGGCAAAAATCCTGGCGCCGGTGACGGACGGCCGGCTGGATATGGCCATCGGCAGCCGTTTTCTGCAGGAAAAATCGGGCTTTAAATCCACCTTTGCACGGCGTATCGGCATCCAGTTTTTTTCAACACTCCTGCGGGCCCTCACCGGATTGCCGGTGACAGACCCCACATCCGGGTTCCGCGCCGTCAACCGTAAAGTCATCGCCTGTTTCGCCGAATACTACCCCGTTGATTTTCCCGAACCCGAAGCCATCATGATTGCGCGGCGGCATGGCGCCCGCATCGGTGAAGTCCCGGTTGCCATGCGCGCGCGGCTGGGCGGCATCACGTCCATCCGCTACTGGAAAACGGTTTATTACATGCTCAAAGTCACGCTCGCCATTCTCATCGATCTCATGAAAAAGAAAGGGTAATTTTATGCAGGCAAAAACATTTGCAATTCTTGCGGCTTTTTTTATTTTTGCGGGGATCATCAACCAGATTCGCCGTCAGAGAATGACGTTCCGGTTTTCCGTGCTGTGGCTGGCCGGTTCGATCCTGGTTTTATTTCTGGCCTTCAATGACGGCCTGCTCAGTAAAATTGCCAAATGGGCGGGTTTTGAACTGACCAGCAACTTTATTTTCTTTCTCTTCATGTGTTTTTTTATTCTCGTGAGCCTGTGCCTGACCCTTTACATCAATGAACAGACCACCCGCACCGAGCGGCTGGTCCAATCCCTCGGCATCCTCGAGTTTAAACTCAAGCAGCTGGAAGAAAAATTAAAATCTTGAGCCCGTTCATGCCACGATCCGGGCCGGTCTGGAACCGGCCCCTGCGAAAAATCGATTGGAGTTAGGATCCGGGTGCAAGGGCTGATTTGGCAGGAGCAACCGCCGGCGGAGGCGCAGGAGCGCCGGGCGAACCTGGGGCAGGTGCGGCACCTGGAGCCGGTCTCTTGGCCAGAGTGCCCAAATCACCCGTCTGCATAAAACTTTCAATTTTTGAAGCCAGGTCTTCGCGGTTCAGTTCACGCATGCGTGAAATAGGCTCCAGCGCAAGTTCACGTTTATTGAGCTGCAAATAGCAGAGAGCCATCCCGTAATAGGCTTCGGCCAGTTTGGGCATGCGTTCGACCGAACTCTTGAACAGTGCAAGCGCTTTGTCCCGGTCTTTTTTTTCAAAAAGATAAATCCAGGCCATGGCAAAATTAGCACGGGCGTATCCCGGATCGGCACGCAGGGCTTTCTCAAAATAATCCAGCGCGGCTTCCGGATCCTGCAGCGTACCGGCATGCAGCGTCCCCAGGTTGAAGTAAGGCTCCGCATAATGCGCATCCAGCGCTGCGGCCTCTTCGTATTCTGCAATCGCACTCTGGATAAAACCCTCCTGTTTGGCGTAGGCCATTCCTAAAAGATTATGAACCTGCGGCAAATCGGGCCGCTCCGCCAGGACTTTGCGCAATTCATCGCCCGCACATTCATAGTCGTCTTCCTGCATGCAGGTCTGGGCCTTTTTTAAATGGCCTGTGGCTTCGGTTGACATCGCGTCAGCGGCAAAGGCCGGTTTGCCATGCATCAGGACCAGTATGAAAATTAAAAAGAATTTCATGGTAGAAAATCCTGCGTATTGACCTCGACCGGCGCATCCGTGCCCGCGGGTAATTCAGAAACCGCCGGACTTTCGCTGGTTTCCTCAGATGCCGACGTCTGGACAACCGCCTCGGCCGGAGCCAGAACGGGGTGAGGCATAAAATCCGGAGACTTACCGTCCCGTTTTTCCGCAGTGATGAAAACCCGGCTGATGTCCATCGTGCAGATGAGCACTTCCCCGCCCTTGGATTTAGGAATCATGCTGTATTTAGTAATTTTAAAAAGAAACTCCGAGCCTTCCAGGTCCCGCATAAACCCCAGCAGATCGGCAAAAGCCCCCTCACACTCCAAAGACGTCTTATACTCTTGAAACACGGGGTTTTCGGCAATGTCTCCGGGCTGGATATTGATGATACCGATTTTATGGTCGCGGGCCATGACTTCGATTTTCTTCAAAAGATCTCCGATAATTTCTTCGCGCATTTTGTCCGCAGAATCCAGGTACGATTGATAGCCCTGATATTCCGATTCGATGCTGTCGCGGAACGAAATGATGCGCAGGTTGCGTTTAATCGTTTCTTCCTTGGCATGGATTTCAGCATCCATAATGCGCGAACGCGATAGAATCGGGCCGAGCACAAAGGCATCCAAAAGCGCCAAGCTAATAAGGCCGAGCGTCACGAAAAGAAGCGTTTTCTCCTTCGGCGACAGCTTGGCGTAAAAGTCTTTGATCACTTAAATGCCCTCTTTCAGTTTGCCGGAGATGTCGAAGTCCGCAACTTCTTTTTTACCTTCACGCCGTGACTTGGTTTCATTGGTTTTGACGCTCTCGAAATAATTGGATTCTTCGAGTTGTTTGACAAAGGCAAAGACCCGCGACATGGAATCGGCCGTTCCTTTAATGACCAGATTGCCTTCCAGGTCATAGGCATATTCGCGCAGGTAAATTTCCTCGCCGAAAAGTTCTGAAACCTTGTTAAAAACATACAGTCCCTTGCCGCGTCCCTCCAAAAGACTGCGCACAGCCCGGCTCTTGGTAGAAATACGTTCCAGGTAGCGTGCCTCATCAAAACTCGAGGCATTGACCTGGTCAAGTTTATCGAGAATCAGGGTCTTGAAATGAATTTTGCCGAAAAGATAAAAACTGATCAACAAGACGATGGTCATGATCAGAACACCCGTGCCTGCAAGATCACGGCTTTCCTGGCGGATCTTCTGCTGCACCCGGATTTCTTTCGGGGTCAAGTCGAGCTGCAGCGCCGGCTCTTCCGCGCCAGCCGCAAAAAGGTTGATTAAGTCAGGGCCGCCCGCCGCCGGCTGTATTTTTTCAAGCACCGCACTCTCCAGCTTGACGGTTTTTAGATAATCAAAATACTGCGTCTCAGGCACGGCGTCCTTGACGCCCAGGCATTCGGCCAGCGACGCTGCGGCAGGCGATGTTCCGCTGATCAATAGTTTTTTGAGCGTGCGGCCAAAGCCCACATCCTGATAGGCGGAAAGCGATTTCGCCAATTCTCCGGAAAATTCTTCACGCACACTTTCCTGGCCGCTCTCAAGATCCTGCCGTTTGACCGGAAAGCTGCGCACAAAGACCACCTGGCCATGGTCCGCGATCAGAAAAGTGGACCCCTCGGAGGAGACATGCAAAAGCCCGGTGGCCCCGTCTGCGCCTGCAATAAGACCGAGGGTCTTGATGCGGCTGGCGACAGCTTCAGCCCCCGCCCGGAATCCGGCCGGCTCAATGCCGGCGCCCTGCAAAATTTTCAGATAGCGGTCCACGACCTGCCGGTGGACGATAAAAAGCAGCACATGGGTGTAGTGCTGGTCTTTGACCACATGGCAAAGATAATCGATCACGATTTCGTCGGCCGAATAGGGCGTAAACCGGCCGGCCTGCAATTCAATGATCTTTGCAATTTCGTCCTGGTTGTCGGACGGCATATCCATGTTTTTGCAGATAAAAACGTCGGTGGGCAGGACCACAACAGCCCGGCGTTTCTTGACTTTAAACTTTTTCAGGCAGTTGAGCAGAAAACGGCTGGCGCTAATATCATCGCCGTCGGTTAATTTTAAAAAATCCGCATGCGTGACCTGATAAGGATTGCGGCCCTGGCCATAGACGGCTTTGAGCAGGCCTTCCGAAATTTCGATAAGCAGCGTGCCGTCTTCACTGCCGGAAAAACGGCCGGTCAAGCGGGCCAGCATGGACTGCACAGGCGCGTTCAATGAAATGGCTGGAATTTTCATGCAGCTTTCGGTCCTGCGCTGCGGCAGCCGCCGCCCGGGACAGGAATTAAACGGACGAAAATTTGTTTTTGGTCTTCGTACTGCATGCTCAGTTTAACGGCATTCGGCAGGCATTCCTTTTTCCAACTCTTCTGCCAGTGAATCCCGGGGTTGGTCCCCCGTCCATAATACTGGATTTCAAGGTCTTTGACGCCTTCAAAAACAACGGATGATTTAAGGACGCCCTGCGCGCCGGTCAGGATCTGCGAATAACTTTCGATTTCACGCCGGACCTGTCTGCCGGACTCATCAAAAGAATACCGCAGCCGGCAGGGAAAACGCATTTCACCGGTCTCGCCCTGCTGTCCCAATTCGCGGCCCGGCACCAGGGCATAAAACTGGAACTTGCGGGCGCTTCCGTTCACAGGCCGATCGCCCAACGGCGTTATATTGCGCAAATCGGAAATCATTTTTTCCGCGAAGAACGCATCCCGGAATTCTCCCCGGTCGGCCTGGGCCCGCCGCCAAAGCCCAATCCCTTGATAAAAAGTCGCATAAAGCACGCTACCAAGAAACGAAAGAAGGGCGCAGACCACCAGCAGTTCAACCAGCGTAAAGCCGCGCTGCCGGTCACACCTGGGCGGGATTGTGCGGGATATAGGCATCAAAAGACCTGATCAAACGTTTGGTTTTGCCGGCGCGGTTCCAGGCAATTTGGCACTCAATCCGGTAGAGTTCGCCGTCGGCAGTCAGAGGCTGGGCCACCCGGCGGTATTCAAAAGGTTTGTCGCGTCCCAGCAGGGTCCGCGTTTCAGACGGCGCTAACACGCCGGCAAGCCGGTGCGTTCTCTCGCGGAATTCAAAAATCTGGCGTTCCATCAACCGGCTGGCCTCTTCGCGCTCATCGGCATAGCGCCAGGCGTCCAGCGCTGCCAGCATCGGCCGGTAAACCATGATCAGCGCCGTGGAAAGAATGGCCACGCAGATCAGGACTTCAATCAGGGTAAAACCAGCGCGACTGCGCCTGTCCCGCCTCATGCGAGGCGGGACTATCCTGGCGACAGCCAAGGAAGCTGTCGTCCGGAGCCCTTGAGGTTTCATGTCATTGCCAATTAACGATGTCGTCATCAGTCTTGTCTTCTTTGACCGCCCGGCCCCGCGAAAAAAGATCATAATCATGCGGACGGTGGGTTCCCGGCGATTCGTATTGGTAAGGATGGCCCCAGGGATCGACCGGTTTTTTTTCCAGGTAAGGCCCGTTCCAATTCTGCGGCACCGGTGCAACCGCTGTTTTTTCCATCAGTGCCGTAAGCCCCTGCTCCGTGCTTGGGAAAAAACCATTATCAAGTTCATAAAGTTTAAGCGCAGTGGCGATATTTACTTCGATATCGGCCTTGGCCGCAGCCATCTTGGCCTGGTTGGACCGTCCGGCAAAACGCGGCACCATCATGGCTGCCAGGGTTCCGATGATAATGACCACAAGCAGAATTTCAATCAGTGTAAAACCGCGCGAGCAGCGCCTTGACTTTCCTAAAACCATACGATGTCTCCTTAGTTTTTAATAGCGTCGTGAGTCGTGAGTCATGAGTGATGAGTCTTGAGTGGAAATGAATAAGAGTCATTCCCGCAAAAGCGGGAATCAGCACACTCGTTGATCCACGACCTGCTTACTGGCAGAAACATTCGAGGATGACAATGATGCCAACAGCGGCAGGTACATCCCCCTTTTCTCTTCTACTCAAGCCTCATGGCTCAAGACTCATGACTCACAACTCATAACTATTTTTAATTAATCCCCGCACTCATGCTGAAAACAGGAAGGAGCAGCGCCATGACGATGGCACCTAACAAAAGCCCAATGAATAAAATAAAAGCCGGCTCGACCAATTTCGTAATGATCTGCAATGCATCCTGCACTTCCGATTCATACCATTCCGCAATTTCCGACATGGTTTCATGCAAATTGCCGGACTCTTCGCCCGTACGCACCAGATAAGCCACCATCGGCGGGTACAGCCGCACGTCGCGCAGGCCGTCGCTTAAAACACCGCCCTCCTCC
>JAHFHF010000019.1:0-3263 GCA_023247055.1 Candidatus Omnitrophota bacterium | reverse complement strand
GACGGAAAAGTTCATTCGTGCAAACCGGCCGGGCGGCCTCCAGGGCTCTGAGCAGCGATAACCCGTTGCCAAGCAAAAGTTCCAGCGTGCGCGTGATCCGGGCAATTTCCGCCTTGGCCAAGAGCCGGCCGGTGCCTGGCACCGATAACAAAAAGCGATGAAACAAAAGTCGGTTTTTTTCCAGTTTAAGCGACGCCTTGATTAGAAAAAAAGCCGCCGCAAGCGCGATCAAAACCGGCAAGCCATAAGTTTGAAAGACCGAACTCAAGGCGATCAGCATCTGCGTGGGCCACGGCAGATCCTGACCCAGGTCTAAAAAGAAATAGGAAAATTGCGGGATCACTTGAGACAGCATGTAATAAACCGTCCCCAACCCCACCAGCAGGACAAAGACCGGATAGGCCAGCGCAGACCTGAGTTTCGTGGAAAAGGAAAGCTGGTTTTCACGATAGCGGGCCAGTTCCAGCAGGGTCTCGTAGAGTTTTCCCACGCTTTCACCGGCACGGATCAAGGCAATGTCAAATTCCAGAAAAACACGCGGGAACTTTTGCGCCGCAGCCGAAACAGAATGCCCCTGTTTGACATCGTCATGAATTTTCAAAACCATGGTTTTAACCGCGGGGCGTTCATTCTGCTCGGCTAAAATTCCCAGGGCTTTCAAAATCGGCACGCCTGAGCGCAGCAGCCGGCCCCATTGCCGGTAAAGGGCAATACGGTCACGCGGTTTGATTTTAAAATCGGAAAAACCGGCAGCAGGCTGGACCGGGGCTGCCGGCCGGGCAGGGGCCTTCACAGCCGGCTCACGCGCTTCCTGCAGATCAACCGGAATCAAGCCAAGATCACTGATGCGGGCTACGGCTTCCTCGCGCGTGGCCGCGCTTAACAGGCCTTCGACGGTTTCCGTCGGACTTTTTTTGGCTTTATATTTATACTGTTTCATGGTCTTTGCGTGACAGGCAAAAATGCTCGATTTTCAAACGGTCAGCACTGTGAATCGCAAGAAACAATACCGCAACTTCATACTGCAGTCCGCCGCCTTCGGCGCTGGACGCGGGTTGAATACGCAGGACTTTTCCGATACATTCGAGCGGCGCTGCGCGCTCATCCAGTTTGATTTTTAAATCCAGCAAATCGCCTAAAAAAAGCTGAGCCGATGTCAAAAACGCAATCCCTCCCGCGCTCATGTTGACGCCTGCTCCCTCTCCGTTCCACTGCGCATCGCCGCGCTGTCCCTGTTCCATTTCCACAGTCCGGAACAAGATTGAAAGCCGGACATTGATCCGCAAATATTTCCGGCGGTCTTTCGAAAGAAGGGGCTCGCTTTGGAGTCCGGAATCCTCAAAAGTTCTTTCATCCGGCAGCAATGCCGCAGCCGGAACTGTTTCGGCGGGCAAAAGCGCCTCGCTGGCGATGGTTTCATCAACCGGTGTCACCTGCAAGATTTCTTCGGGTGTGGTGAGGCCCTTAAGAACCTTCAGCCAGCCGTCTTGCCGCAGAGTGCGCATACCCTGACGGCGGGCAGCCTGTTTGATGGTTTCAGCACCAGCCCGGTTGAAGATCAATTGACGGATTTTCTCGTTCATGACCAGGGTTTCCTGGACCACGGCGCGGCCCGAATAGCCGGTCTCATGGCATTCGCGGCAGCCGCGGCCCCGGTAAATCCGGATTTCACCCGCGGGCCGATCCAGGTCGCGGGCAATCATCTCGCGCACCGCGGGATCAGCCCCTTTGACTTCTTCACGGCACTGGGGGCAAATCAGCCGGACCAGGCGCTGGGCCATAAAGGCCAGCACGCTCGAAGAAATCAAATAAGCCTCAACGCCGATATCCAAAAGCCGCGTTACGCCGCTGGCGGCATCATTGGTATGCAGGGTTGAAAGCATCAAATGACCGGTCAGCGATGCCCGGATGGCAATGTCGGCTGTTTCAAGATCGCGCACCTCGCCGACCATCAAAATATCGGGATCATGACGCAGAATGCTGCGCAGGCCTTGGGCAAAACTCAGCCCAATGTCCGGCGCCACTTGAATCTGAGTAATCCCCGTCATCTCATATTCGACCGGATCTTCGATGGTAATAACTTTTTTATGCACCGTATCAATCGTCTTGAGCGCCCCATACAGCGTGGTGCTTTTACCGCTGCCGGTGGGCCCGGTGACAAAAATAATGCCGTTGGGCCGCGTTAGCAGTTCTTTGATGATTTTTAATTGATCTTCTTCAAAACCCAGCTGATCCAGATTGAAATCCTGCCGGTTGGGCAGGATACGGATCACCATGCTCTCGCCATGCGGTGTCGGAATGGATGAGATACGCAGATCAAAGGTTTCATTCTGGGTTTTAACGCGTGCCTTGCCGTCCTGCGGCAGGCGCTTTTCCACAATATTCAGATTGGCCATGATTTTGAGACGCGAAAGAATGGCGGCCAGGAAACGGTCCATTTCAGGCGGCACGCGGGCATCATGCAAAATGCCGTCAATGCGGTAACGCAAGCGCACCTTGCCTTTGTCGGGTTCGATATGCACGTCACTGGCTCTTTTTTTATACGCTTCGAATAAAATCTGGTTGGCCAGCTGGATGACAGAGGCTTTTTCAGCCAACTCTTCAATATCCTGGACTTTTTCAGCGTGAGGGACGGCTGGCGCGCTCTCGCCCGCCGGCGACTGGGCCAGCATTTTCTCCAGCGTTTCGGCGCCCAGGCCATAATGCGATTTGAGCATTTCCTCGATTTCGTGTTCAGGGGCCAGCAGCGTTTCGACTTCAAAGCCCAGGCCAAAACGGACCTCATCGAGCGTATGGACGTCTAACAGCCGGCTGACGGCAATCGTCAGTTTGCGGCCCTGCAGCTTGACCGGGAAAAGCTTGTAGTACCAGGCAAATTTAACCGGGACTTTGGCCAAAACCTCCCGATCGACCTGAAGCGTACTCAGGGAAATGACGGATGTCCCCGCATGACGCGCCAGAAGTTCCAGCAGCTGTTCTTCGCGGAGAAGCCCGGCCGCCACGACCACCTTGCTCAAAGGTTCGCGCGAATCGCCTTCGCGCTTGATGAGCTGCTCAAGAGCTTCGGCATTGACCAGCCCTGAGTGGGTGAGCAGTTTGTAACAGGTTTTGTCGGCTTGAGTTTTCAGCATCAGGGACTCCGGCCTACGAGATAAAATTGTTCGGGCGCAAGCTTATCGTATTCGCCGGCAATGATTTTACAGACGTCTGAGACTGCATCCTTGACCGGCACAAACTCACCTTTTTTGCCGGTAAAAGCCTCG
>JAHFHF010000018.1 GCA_023247055.1 Candidatus Omnitrophota bacterium | reverse complement strand
CCTCATAACGCTTCCAGGTTCGAATGATATCTTCAGACTCCCGGAGCGCGTTTAAAAGTCCGTCGATTTGCGCGATGGTTTCCGGAATCTGGTTGTGCCAGGCCCGGTCTTCTCCTTCCGACTCGTCCGCACTGAGTTGATTGCGGATATGGGTCAGCCGGGATTCAAACCCCCAGGAAAGAACATCATTCGCTCCTCCCGCAACCGGGCTCAACTCGGTTTGAGGATTACCTGTAATAAAATAACGCACAAATCCATCCGGGCCCATGGGCGTATCCCAGCGCTGGGCCACATTCGATTCATAATCCCGCTTGGAAACTTCAAACGAAACTAGTCCGTCGTAGGTCTCGTCATTAAGTTCCTTAAGGGTTTCAGGAATTTCCAAAAGAATTTGTTGCAACGCTTCAAACGACGCGCGAGATTGGCCGCCCTTCTTCTCAAAATTCACGTCATTGGCCTGCTCGCGCAAACGTTCCTTGGTCCGGACCGGACGCATTTCAGAACGGCGGGTCAGGTTTTCAAAGAGTTGGTAAAGCGCGGGACCAACGTCATGGACCTCGCGTCCGGCAAGGTCCTGGCCGGCCAAAGGCCCGAGAACTTCGTCGAGAACGCGGTAGAGAGATCCATCTGTTGGCAAAGGCTTGGTGGTTTTTATATCACTTGTCGGAAAAGTTCCTTTGTGCAGGCGCGTCATGCGCAGCTGCAAAGCGCCTTTCGCGTCAAAAACCACATCCAGGCGGATCTTGCGGCGCGGCCCGATCAGGTCTTCGACGGCCGCCGGCGCGCTAAAAAGACGCGGAAAACTGCTTACGGCGATATCGCCAAGCCGTGTTTGAATAGCCTTTTGAACTGTTTTTTCTTTTTCTGCAGGTGTTTGGCCGAGAGGCGATTTTTTATATTCCACGACAAGCGCTGCAGGGACAGCCAATACCTGCTCAAAAGCTTTGGGATCTTTCAAAGGATCAAGGGCAATCCGGCTGCGCCCGGGCGGCTGATAGAACATTTGTGTGACTGCCGATTCGGCAATACCCTGCTGCTGCAGAACAGTTCGCAGCTTCACGATAGAGACGGGTTCATATTCACCTTTTTCCGCGAGCCTAATTTCTTCAATGCTCATCGCAGCCGGAGCGCCGTCTTCTTTCTTGAAACCAATTTCTTTGCGGACAATCGTGGCTCCCGCCATTTTTGCCACGTTAAGCCCTAGCGGTTTAAACAGCACTGAAACTTCCGGCGGAATGGATTTTTCCGGCGGCGCATCCTGTTTAAATGCAAGCCGCAAAATGCCGGGGAGAGGCAGTTGGTTAGTAAAAACACTGCGATCGGCAGGATCCAACTGAATCGACCGCTCTTTCAAAAACCGGATGCGAATGAATCCACCGGAAGGCACCTGGGTTTTCAGAAATTGCTGGATGTTCCCGCCGCCATATAAGTATTTGCTTGAACGATGCGTGATCCGGATAGTGCCTTCCTTGGGCAGGAATTCATGTAAATCTTTGAATTCAAAAATACGCTCTTGCCCGTTTTCGTCCCGGTAAAGCGCCGACTTAAAAAGATTCGTATAAATGCCCTGGCGTTGAACCAATTCAAGCAGGGAAACTTCCAAAACCTCACCGTCAAGCGATTCGCGGGCGGTCCGGCCGACTGTTTTTAAATCAATTTCCGGAGTCGCTTCGGAGTATTCATGACTCACCTCCTGGACTGTATCCACGGCAATACCAAGACGACGAAGCAAAGCGCTGAAACGGACGCTCTTGCCGGCAGCCGGAGTACCCGAGCGCTGCTCCTCACGAACGGTATAGGTATACACGGCATCCTGCAGCCGCGCCTTATTCACGCTCAATTGAGCCAGTAGCTCATTCATGGATTTCGTGCCTTCACCGTGTAAAATCGTTTCCGTCTCAATGAGACTGCGGCGCGGCGTAAAAACTTTGGGTAGAGTTAGAATCGCCGCCGGAAGTTCGGAGGGTTCAGCTGGGCGCGGACTGTGGGCCTGTTTGTAGATCAGAAGAGCGGTCATTTTTTCTAACAGCTTGAAATCCAGGCTTTCCGGCAAATCCATTTCAAGACGCAGGCCGCCAGGCGCATCCGGCATTAGAATTACACGCTGCAAATGGCTGGGATCTATCCCTTTGCGGGTCAGCATATCGCTCAACGTAAACGGCTGAGGAAAAGCTTCGCCGGCTTTGAAGAGCGCGGCGATATCTACCCGTTCGCGAAAAGGCAGCGGCTTATTCAGTTTTAGTTTCAACGCAGCCGGTGAACGAACAGTGAGTTCCTTGCCCTCCTCGACGATGTCGGGTTTTTCCTCGTAGTAGAGAATGCGGATCCTGCCGCTTTTGGGAACAACGGCCCCAAGTTTTAATGCGCGGTCGCGGTCGGCCCAGGAAGCCACGGTCTGGGGTTTAAAATAATGAATATCCATCACACTTTGACTGACGTTTTTGAGCGGCATGGTAATATCGATGTCGCCGGCGGTTAATGTGATTTTGGTGGTTCCGGTATTTACAACTGCTTTGTCAAACTGTTCAAAAGGCTCGATGCGCCGGCGCACTAAAATTTCGCGCACAGAAAACTCCGGTTTTTTACCCTCGGGCCAGGGTTCGGAAGCCAAATCCACCTGCATACGCGCTTCGGCAAGCAGGCTTACAATGCGCACATTTTTGGGTTGAATGCCCTGCCCGGCCAGCACTTGATTATAAGTTTCTCCTGCGGTGCCGGCATCCAACGTTACGATCTTTTCTGCTTCAATTTTCACAATCGGAACAGCCTCAATCACATCTTCGGCACTGACACCTAAATACGCCAAAATATCCGTCAACTTGAAAGCCCGCCCCATCGGGCCGGTCTCGGGAAACTGCATTTCGATTTGGGTTGCGGGAACATTGAACGGCGCCGGCCTATCGGAACTAGTGCGAACTTCGGATCGGCCAATCCGGGGGGCCGGCGATGCCCCGGCACGAATTCCGCCCTCGAGAATTTGGCGGAATAGGTCCATGCGGCGGGTCTTGACAGCCGGCGGCAGGCGGTTGTGCCAAGCGGCCAGTAAATTCGCAGTGCGCAGATGGCTGGCTGCTGGAGGCAATGCGGAAAGGGATGCTGTTATTTTAAAAACGGGAGCCGAAAAAACAGGTTCCGCTCCCGCCAGAGAATTCCAATAGCGGCTTTCATTCTCCACCTGGCTCATGTGCGGCGACACAACTGCATATGGCATTTGGGCTGAGCGCAGACGTTTTACAATGCCCGCGGTATGGAATCCGCCGGCCACAAAAATTTTTATGGCGGGTTTCGCAGGCTGCAAAAGAAGTTCCGCCATACGGCGTTCGCGCGCAAGAGCAGTTTCATAGAATTGGATAGCATCGCCGAAAACTTTTTTTATTTCAGGACTAAAATTTTCTGTCATTCCCGGATGTCTTTGCCGGGTATCCAAAGTATTGATCCCCGCCTTTTCGCCATAGAACGGATCCGCCAAATCGTTTCGGACGGACGCAAGGACGACACTCGATCTTAATTTTTCAAAGTCAGAACGTTCAAGACGGAGATGAAAAAGTTTTTTTAGGAAAAGATAATCGCGGTAGTCTTTAATGTTTTTTTGCTCGGCGGGCTGCAACGCGGTATCTGCCAAAATCCGATCGCGTAGGCTTTCCATTTCAGCCATGAGGCGTTTAGCTTCTATTTCGGATTCTAGAATGCGGGACCCCTCCCACAACGCCAGGGCCGGGTAGGCATCAAAGTCAAAACCCAGCGGAGCCGCTGCACCGTAAAAAGATTCCCAGAGGCTGCGCAGATCGGCGCGACTTGCACGAGCTGCTGTGTGAGAAAATTGCGAAAGTTTTTGCAGCAAAGGATGCGCGAGTTTTTTCTGACGCGCCCAGGATTGCAGGCGCGCGGCATCGCTTGCGGCCGCTTCAAAGTCAAGACGGCTTTGGCGTCTTTTGAGTTCGCTAAAACGCACGAGCATGGGCCATTCACGCTGGCTGGTGGCGTTACTCAAGCGGATACGGCTTTGCCGCAGTGCCGCCTCTTCCAATACCCGCAGATATTCTTGCGGATTCTCCTGCGTTTCTTCGTAAGCTTTCCAGGCTTTAAAAAACCGTAGTAATTCAGGATTAAGAGTCCGCGAAGCCCGCTTTTCGATTTCCAGACTTTCCCGCGAAAGCCACTCTTTTGTTGTTTCGCTTTGCGCAGCAATCTGGCCAAAAAGCTGCAGATTTTTGAGATAGAGGTCGAAGTCTTCAGCACCATAGGCGAGGATCGCAGATTGCTTCGGCCTTACGTTAACGCTGCCTCGCAATGACAAAGAGGACAAGGTCACCCCGGCTTTTTCAAGCAAGAAAAGTTCTGCGCCTCCAAGATCGCCTTCACGTAAAAACCAGTTGGCAGCCTGACGGTTCATGGCAGGCTCTTCGAAAATCCTTAACCGTTCCGGGTCGAGAGTCCCCGCGCCACCTTCGATGAAAAAAGCATCCAGTGGAATTTTTCGGTCAAGATAATGCAGCAGGCGGCGGGTATTTTTCTGCGCTTCTTCCTGGCCATGGGCATCTTGTATCAAAAAGACAAAATTTTTCCCAGTCTGTTGTTGGGGTGTCCAAAATTCTTCCACAGTCCCAAGCCGCGCAGGAAGGTCTTTAAGCAGGCTCTGAATCTGATTTGGAATTTCCGGACGGTGGGGCTGAGGTAGAGTGGCGTAGCCAGGCGGACACACCCCTTGCGTAGAAAGATAGACCATCAGCGTCAATCCACTGATGATTTTCAGGGACTTGGAGTGTCTGCGAACTTTCGTCATAGTTAAAAAAGTTTAAGGAAGAGTACACCGTAACCCCTTGATCTGCAAGGGAGATAAGTTATAAATAAAAGCTTTTATACTTAATTTAGACAATTGCTATTCATTGATCGAATTTACTGAAAAATCCTACTTTTATCTCAGTTCGTTAGGGACCGGAATAAAATGATAAAAAATGAAAAAAACCCCGACTTTCTTGCGAAAGGCGGGGTTTTCTGCTCCGCAACGGTTCCCGTGGTTGCGTTAATCAGGTTGTGATTTGGGTTTTCATTGTGTCGAACTTGACCGGGCCAATGCCGGAAACATTGAGCAGATCATCGATCCGTTCAAAATTCCCGAACTGCGACCGGTAATCGATGATTCGCTGCGCAAGGGCAGGGCCTATGCCCGGTATAGCCTGGAGTTCGGCAGTGCTAGCCGTATTGACATTCACAGGCGCTTGCGGCACCGCTTTTTCAGCAGCATAAAGCCGCGAAGTGTCGGATACCGGCGAAGGGCCGAAAAACCAAGCTGCAGCTGTCAGAATCAGCAAACTGCGGGTCCAAAGTTTTTTCATAAGTTGAGCCTCCTTTCGTCAGAATTGACCTTAATCTACTCTGTTTTTATTTATTGTCAATATTTAATTTATTTAAAATTAATAACTATTTATTAATTATTTAACTTCGGCATAGCACCCTTGACAAATCATCACGTTCCGCGTTTAATGTACACATGCTTGAAAATCTTGGACCGCGCATCCGTGAACTGCGCAAACAAAAAAACGTGACGCTGATTGAACTTTCCCAAAAAACGGGCGTTGCCCAAGCCACACTGTCGCGTATTGAAACTGGCACCATGATCGGCACCGTCGAAAGTCATCAGAAAATTGCAGAAGCGCTGGGGACAGGACTCGCGGATTTATACGATGCGGTGGACCATCGCCGCCGTGACGTTGCACACCTGACTCAGGACAAACCGCGCAAGGCTGCGCATCAGTCCAAAGGCGTTCAGGTGGAACTCTTGACGCAGGAAAGCACGCGCAAAAAAATTGTTCCCCTTTTGCTGACATTGGCCGCTAATGCCAAGACCCAGCCGGAAGAACAAGAGCGCGGCGTTGAAAAATTTTATTATGTTCTTGATGGCGACGTTAAAGTGCGCCTGGACAGCGACGACTATTTAGTCAAACAAGGTGAGACGCTCTATTTTGACGCTTCACTTTCCCACGAACTTTCCAATGCAGGTTCAAAAATTGCGCGCGTTCTCTGCGCGGTTTCTCCCCCCAAAATCTAGCGCTTATCGCCATGTGCGAGCTTTCCCCCCTCTTAATCTCCCCCCGAAAAGCACAGGGGGGAGAAATAAAAGACTTTTTACTATTTCCTCCCCCGTGCTTTTCGGGGGAGGATTAAGGTGGGGGAAGGAAGCATAAACCCACACACAGTGTTTTTCCTAAACGCTAGACGCTCTTAACGCCCTACGCAACTGCCCAACCACTCTAGATATTTCCTACTCCCCGCGCTCACCGGCAACGCAATAATCTCAGGGCAATCGTACGAATGAACTTCCTGGATGGTCTTTTCCATTTTGCGGAAAAGACTGCGGCGGGTTTTGATCGCAAGCAGGTATTCACGGCTTTTTTCTCTTTTCTTTTTCCAGACGTAATGCGATTCGAGTGGACCCGTAATTGAAATACAGGCGGCAAATTTGCGGTCAAGCAGGAGAGCGGCAATACGCCGGGCTTCGGAGAGATTTGCTGCTGTGGTGAGGACAACGAAAAAAGACACGCGAAACAGCCGTTTTAACGGCTGGCTAAGGCCGAGAGGTAATCTTCTTCCGGACGTCCTAAAGCCACATGCCCTTCGCGGGCAAGCCAGCCCAGACTCATGAGGAGAAGATCACGTGGTTTTCCGACGGATTTGGAAAGAGTGGTCAAGGTCGCGCTGCCGTTTTTATCGAGGTAGTTCCAGATATCGCCGGCGGTAATCCCGATTTCTGTAATCATGTGCGGCTCCTTAATTTGAAGGCCAAAACAGCTTAAAAGTGCTTGAAAATGAAAGCGAAAAGCTGTCTGAACTATAGCAGACCATCTTTAGCTTGTCTAGCCGCAAACCTTAATTTTTCTTAATAATTAACGCTATGTGTGCGTTTTTTTATAATGAACTGCCTCTGTCTCCGCACAGAGGCTCGGATGAGGGAAAAAGCAAAGCGGTCAGCCCTCACCCCGGCCCTCTCCCAGAGGGAGAGGGAGTCGAAAGGACCTTCGTGAGGTATTTGCCCGTGTAAGAGCCAGGCGTCCGGGCGATTTCCTGAGGCGTACCGCTGGCAATCAGCTGCCCCCCGCCGGAGCCGCCTTCCGGCCCCATATCGAGAATATAATCCGCGGATTTGACCACGTCCAGGTTGTGCTCAATGACTACAATCGTATTGCCCTGATCGCGGAGCTGGAAAAGCGCCCGCAGCAGGTTTTCAATATCCGCAAAGTGCAGGCCGGTGGTCGGCTCATCCAGGATATAAAGCGTCTTGCCTGTGGCTTTTTTACTCAGTTCCGAAGCCAGCTTGACGCGCTGGGCTTCGCCGCCTGAAAGTGTCGTCGAAGGCTGTCCCAGTTTGAGATAGCCAAGCCCGATGGTTTTGAGCAGTTCCAGCTTTTCGCGCAAAATGGAAAAGTTAGAAAAGAACTCAATCGCGTCCTCGACCGAAAGGTCCAGGACCTCGGCAATGTTCTTGCCCTTGTAGCGGACTTCCAGCGTGGTTTCATTGTAGCGCCGTCCGCGGCAGTCTTCGCAGAGCACATACATGTCCGGCATAAAACTCATCTCGAGTTTTTCAAAGCCTTCGCCGCGGCACTTCTCACAGCGTCCGCCCTTAAGATTAAAGCTAAACCGCGAGGCGCTGTAACGCCGCGCACGCGACTCGGCCAAATCGCTGAACAATTTGCGGATCAACCCAAACAGGTCCGTATAGGTCGCCGGGTTGGAACGCGGCGTGCGTCCGATCGGCGACTGGTCGATCTCGAGAATTTTGTCAATCAGGTCCGCATGCTCCAGCGATTTATGCTTGCCCACCGCATAATCGGTCTTCCAGATGCGGTTATGTAACGCACGGTAGAGAATGTCATGCACCAGCGTGCTTTTGCCCGAACCTGAAACGCCTGTGACGCAGATAAAAAGTCCCAGCGGAAATTTCACGTGGACGTTTTTAAGATTGTGCTCACGGCCGCCTTTTAAAACTAGATTTTTGGCCTTGCGATAGTCTTTGACCTCATGCGGCACATGCACTTTGAGTTCGCCCAACAGGTAACGGGCGGTCAGTGAATTTTTAGAAAACTTCGGCAGGTCTTTAAGCGGGCCCGCGGCCACAATCTCCCCGCCGTGCAGGCCCGCGCCCGGGCCGATATCGATCAAGTAATCCGCACGGCGCATGGTCTCATCGTCATGCTCCACCACAAGCACCGTGTTTTTCATATCGCGCAGTTTTTCGAGCGTTGCCAGCAGGCGGTCATTGTCACGCGGATGCAGGCCGATGCTGGGTTCATCCAGCACGTACAAAACGCCGGTCAAACCCACGCTGATCTGCGCGGCGAGCCGGATGCGCTGCAATTCTCCGCCCGCGAGCGTCGCTACCGTACGGTCGAGCGTCAAATAGCCCAGACCGACGTCGGTCAAAAAATGCAGGCGTTCGCGGATTTCTTTCAGCACAGGCTCCGTAATGGGCCCCATTTTTTGCGCAAAGCGCAGGCCCTCAAAAAAAGGACGGGCTTCTTCAATGGCAAGAGCTGTCACTTCGGCAATATTTTTGCCGCGGACCTTGATGCCCAGCGAAACCTTGTTAAGACGCTTGCCTTTGCACTCGCCGCAAATATCCTCGCGCAAAAATCGCCGGACTTTGCGCCGCACTTCTTCAGAAGACGTTTCATGGAAAAGCCGTTCGAGTTCTTCGATCAGGCCTGAAATATCCTGAGTGCCCCAGAGAAACGCTTCATGGGCTTCTTCCGGCCATTCGCCGTAAGACAGGTTCCATTCAAAATTAAATTTTTTGGTCAGGTCATGCAACAGTTCTTCGATGAAGTACTTATTGAACGAAAAGAAAATTTCCTCATTGAGCGCGCCGCCCAGCAGGGGTTTTTTAGGGTCTTTGAGCAGGCCGCCTTTTTCAATCTGCGAAAGTTTTCCCAGGCCGCGGCAGCGCGGGCAGGCGCCGTAAGGACTGTTGAATGAAAACATGTTCGGCACAAGTTCAGGCACGCTGACCGAGCAATCCGGACAGCTGCGCAGGGTCGAATAAAAACGCTTTTCCACCAGGACGGTACCTTCAGCCAGGTCGCGCGCGCGCTGCAGGGACTCTTCTAAGAGAGCGGCATTGGAGGCGGTGACCTTCAGATGGTCCACTAAAATTTCGATGTCATGCCGCTGCGTTTTTCTGAGTTTAAGACTCGGCTTGAGCACGATCATTTTGCCGTCAATGCGTGCCCTAGAAAAGCCTTTTTTGAGCACGTCGGCAAATATTTTTTGAAATTCACCCTTGCGGCCGCGCACGAGCGGCGCAAAAATCTGCACTTCTTTGCCGGCAAAATCCGTTTGAATTTCCTCGGCAATTTCAGCAAGGGTCTTGCTGGCCAGGGCTTTGCCGCACTGATGGCAGAAGACATCCCCGGCCTTGGCGTAGAGCAGACGCAGGTAATCGTAAATTTCCGTGACGGTCGCCACCGTCGAGCGTGGATTGTGTGAAATCTGCCGCTGTTCAATGGCAATGCTGGGTGAAAGCCCGGAAATATAATCAATGTCCGGTTTTTTTAGTTTTTCCAAAAACTGGCGGGCATAAGAAGACAAGCTTTCAAGGTAACGCCGCTGACCCTCAGCATAAATCGTATCAAACGCCAGGGACGATTTGCCCGAACCTGAAAGGCCGGTAATGACCACAATCTGGTTGCGCGGAATATCCAGATTGATATTTTTGAGGTTATTTTCGCGCGCCCCGCGTATCTGAATCAGCTTGCTTTCGCTCATGTGCCTATCTGAAAATTGGAGAAAATGCGGCGCATCAGCGCCATGGCCGAGTAAAAAGCGAGCGCGCTGGTTTTAGGGTTCATGGTCGAGGGAACGTTTTTCAGCAGGATACGGATTTCTCCGCTCTTGGATTCAATCAAAATTTCATGCGTGTTTTCTTTGTAACGCTTTGAGGTCCAGATTTCGACCCGCGTTTTGCGCGGCCCAAGGCCCGCAAGGCTGAGCACGGCAGCGACATTCACGTTTTGGGGAAAATCCGCCACCGCACGGAGGGCCGGTCCTGCATAAACACGGACTTCCTGATTTCCGCGCAGCTTGGGAAAGCGGTGCTTGAGGAAATAGCCGGCGCTTTCAAGCGCCTGAGGCGGCTTGCGCGTAATCAGCCGTACCCGTTTTAAGCCGGATTCGCGGGCCGCAAGAAGACCGTCCAAACCGGCGACGGCGCCCGAAGGCACCCACAAACGGCCCTGAGTCCGGGCCAAAGCCTTCATCCACGCCCGGTTTCCAATCAAGCCTCCCGCGCTCATCACAAGAATCTGTTTATGCCGCCGCAGGGTCAAAGCAGCCGCTTCACCGGCCACTCGTGCCGAGGCCGCTTCAATCACAAAGTCCGAGCGTCGGATGAGTTCATGCAGGTGGGTCAGTCGCGGCTTGATTTTAAATTTGCGGCTCAAAGCCTGAACTTTTTCAGCACGATGCTCGCAAACATAGGCCAGCCGGGCCTGCCGGGGAAATTCGCGGAGGAGAAATTCTGCAAGAGCGCGGCCAATGGTGCCGCAGCCGATAAGACCGACTTGAAGGGGTTTCATCGTAAGCAAGGTAGAAGGTGGAAGGTGGAAGGTGGAAGCAAAGCCGACAAAAAGCTAAAAAAAAACAGGCCAAAAAAAATAAGCTGTAAGCCCGTTGATTTGTTAATGCGAATGCGCATAGAAGGTCAAAGCAAACGGGGCAGAATTCTAACTGACTCTACTGATTGTTTTTTGACTATACCTTCCACCTTCGACCCTCAACCTTCCACCTTTTTTATTTTAGCCAATAATCTCATTGCGCTCGTTGAGGACAATCGTTTTAGGCTGGTGGGTCTTTAATTCCTGCTCGTTCAAAACCGTAAACGTCATAATGATGACGATGTCGCCTTTTTTTCCGTAGCGCGCGGCTCCGCCGTTCAAACAAATATCGCCGCTGCCCGGCTTGCCCACCAGAGCATAGGTTTCCACGCGGGCGCCATTGGTCAAATTCGCGATTAAGACTTTCTCACCTGCAAGAATATCGGCGGCTTCCATCAGTTTGGGATCAATGGTAATACTGCCGGGATAGTCGACACAGGCATCCGTGACGCGCGCGCGATGAATTTTTCCGTGAAGCATTTGTCGGAGCATAAATGAGACCCTTATTTACTTTTTGTCATTGCGTAACAACATTCAAGTGAAGTGAAAGCAATCTCCCTGAGATTGCTTCAGCCTTAGTGCCTCCCGGCTTCGCAATGACAAAAATCATCGTCATTACAAAACAGCGGACCAGGGTTGTCGCGCAAAAAAAATTTCGTCCTTTGTCATTGCGAGGCAGCGTCCTTTTTGAGGCCGAAGCAATCCCGGGCGTTTGGGCATGACGAGAAAGATCAAGGAAGATTAATTATAACATTGTCGATAAGTCTTGTCTTGCCTACCGTGCAGGCCGTCAGAAGCACCATATGTTTCTGTGGTTTTGCAAGCGGCTCGAGCGTCACCGGATCCGCCGCTTCGAGATAGTCGAGCTTATCCACCGAATGCGCCAATTTTCTACGTGCATCCTGTAAAAGTGCTTTGAGATTCCGCTTTCCACGCTGGAGTTCTCCCTGTAATTCTTGCAAGGTCTGTGAAAGGGCCCGTGCCCGCCGGCGATCAGCCGGGCTTAAATAAATATTCCTCGAACTAAGCGCCAGTCCGTCCGATTCACGTACGGTTGGCACGCGCACCATTTTGATTCCTAAATGCAGTTCGCGGATCAGACGGTCGATCACCACGGTCTGCTGGTAATCTTTGGCGCCCATATAAACGCGGTGCGGCCGCGCGATATTGAAAAGTTTGGCACAGACCGTCAACACGCCGCGGAAATGCCCAGGCCGTGTTTGACCGCAGTAGCGCTGGGTCAAGCCATCCTGTTCAGAATTAAGATCTACAAAAAGCGCAGTGCCCGCCGGGTACATAGCGGCCACGGAAGGCATCAGCAAAAAATCAACCTCCGCCTGAATTAAGAGTTTTTGATCCCGGGCCGCGGGCCGCGGATAACGCCTGAAATCTTCCTTGGGCCCAAACTGGGTGGGATTCACAAAAATACTGACTGCGGTAACGTCATTTTCCTGCTTCGAGCGCCGCATCAATTCGAGATGGCCGTGATGCAGCGCGCCCATGGTCGGAACAAAACCAATCTGCTTTCCTTTTTCGCGAAGAGCCTCCATGGTTTTTTGAAAAACCTGCGGGTTTGTAATGATTCTCATGCCGTTTGATCCTTCTCAAGCGCGGCCAACAGTTCGGCCGCAGTTTTGTTCAGTTCCGGATGCTTCCATTGGGGCGCAAGATCGCACAAAGGTTTCAGCACAAACCAGCGTGTGTGCATGCGCTCATGCGGAACATGCAGGCCGGGACGCTCCACGCAAAGTTCGTCGTAAGCAATCAAATCCAGGTCGATTTCACGGGGCCCGTTTTTTTCGCCGCGTACACGGCCCAGTTTTCGCTCGATTTCCTGCAAAACCGCAAGGATTTTTTCCGGCGGCCAAACCGTTTCAAACAGCCAAACGGTGTTGAGAAAATTCCCCTGCGGCGGTCCGCCTGCGGGCTTGGTCTCATAGACCGGTGAACAGCCCGCGGATTTCAAGGCCGGTTCGCGGCATAAATTTTGAAAAGCGGTTTCAAGGTGATGACGGCGGTCGCCTAGGTTGGACCCGGCGGCAATAAAAATGCGGGGCATTGGGAGGTTTCTCCCGGAATCAGCGTTTAGGGCTGGCGCCAATGCGCAACAAGGCTTCTGCGATGTGCGTTTCAGGCACAGTCAATGAAATGCGAAAATAGCCTTCGCCGTTGGGGCCGAAGCCGTTTCCGGGTGTAACCACGATATTCATGGCATTAAGAAAATGCATGACCAGTTCGGCCGAAGTATACCCTGGGGGCACCGGAATCCAGCAATAGAACGTGGACTTGGGTTTTTTAATCGTCCAGCCCATACGGTTGAAACCGTCGACGAGCAAATCGCGGCGTTTTTGATAGGTCAGCAGGTTGTCCTGCCAGGCGGCGTGGCCGTCATCAAGTGCTTTTTTGCCGGCAAGCTGAATGGCCTGAAAAATTCCCGAATCGATGTTGGATTTGATTTTACCAAGCAGCGCAATAACTTCGGGATTACCGGCCGCAAAACCCACGCGCCAGCCGGTCATGTTAAACGTTTTAGACAGCGAGTGAAATTCAACCGCCACTTCCTGGGCGCCTTCGACTTCAAAAATGCTGGGGGCCTTCTGGCCGTCATAGGCAAATTCGCTGTAGGCCGCGTCGTGGGCAATCAAAATTTTATGACGGCGCGCAAACTCCACGGCTTTTTTGAAAAAATCAAGGCCGGCCACGGCAGAGGTGGGGTTGTTGGGATAATTCAGAAACATCAGCTTGGCTTTGGCCAGTTTATCCTGGGGAATCGCATCCAGGTCCGGCAAAAAATCATTTTGATCCAACAGCGGCATCAAGACGACTTCCCCGCCCGCAAACCAGGTTGAAGATTTATAGACTGGATAACCGGGATCAGGCACGAGCACGACATCCCCGGGATTGACGACGGCCAGAGGCAAATGGGCAATGCCTTCTTTGGAGCCGATCAGCGGCAGGATTTCTTTGGCCGGGTCGAGTTTGACGGAAAAACGACGCTGAAACCAGTTCGCAATGGATTCGCGGAACAGCGGCATGCCGGCATCAAGAGCGTAACGGTGATTGGATGGATCGCGCGCAGCTTGTGCTAGGGCGTCAATAATAAAACCGGGCGTAGGAATGTCCGGATCACCAACGCCCAGATCAATGACTTTCTTGCCTTGTTTGATCAACTCGCGCTTCTGGCGGTCGATCTCAGCAAACAAATAGGGTGGCAGTTTCTTGACGCGCTCAGCCGGTTCCCAATGAAGGCCTTTGGATGTGGTTTTAAGGTCCATAAATTTCTTATTTTATGGCCATCGCATCACGGACCAAGGAAGTCCTTGTATGCGAATGGCATAAGAGGCGGAATTATAACAAAAAATATTCAGCGTGGATAGTGAATCGTAAGTTCTGGCCGTAGTGGCAATTCATGAATTGCCACTACGTTCATGAAGCTAGCAGCGAAAATTGAGGCCGGGATTCATTTGGCGGAGTTCATAGGCTTTGAGGCGGGCTTCATCGTGGATCCAGGCAATGCGGGTTTTCAGGTAGAACGAATAAACGTCCAGGAATTCATCCAGTTTCGCCTGCGTAGCGCGGTCATGATTCACGGTTCCGTTGCGGAGAGCAAGCGTCGTGACAGTATTGTTCATGGGCGGCGTCCTTGTTGGGTAATTTTGCTTTGCTTTAATGTATTCAGATTTTTGGTCTCACCAAAAACTGGATAAATTCTTCTGCGGACGGCGACATCTTAGTCGCCGCCAGCAAGGTCTCTGGATAAAAGTTCCAGAGGCGGCCAAACAAGCCTCATTTAAAAAGCAGTTTCAAATTCACTGCGCAGGCTGAACCCCGGTTTCAGACGGACAATTTCTCCAAGCAGGCCCAGGCATTTCTTCTGCAAATCTTCGCGCCGCGTCTCCTGCCAAAGCGAATAAAGCTGCAAGAACCTTTTTTCCTTCGTACGGAATGAACGGACTATTTTTTTCACGCTGCCTCCTCTCCCCCGCGTCTTAAACGGGACTCTGTCAATTCAAAATGGAATTCCGGATCAATTTGCTCGAGTTCGCGCGCGGCCTTGATAAGCGCCTCGCGCAAACGCCCCGTGGGACTGCGCATCCAGGCGCCGTACAAATCCAGAAAATAGTCGGTCTGGCTCTGGGCTTTGGCCTTGCGTTCGTAGTCACGCATTTCATTCAGGAAGTGCTGAAACCCCTGGTCGCGGAAGCTGCCGACAAACGAGAAGTAATCGCGGCGGACGCGTTTGAGCATCGCCTGATAAAACGGATAATATTTTGAGATTTTTTCCAGCACTTCCCCGACGCCGGTCGTTTTGCGGTAAATGCGCTTGTGATAGGCCGCAGCCTGATCGTAATAAAGGCGGGCCAGTTCCTGATAATACCGGGGTGAACGTTGAAAAAAACGGCCCTTACCGCGGGCGTGGATGTCATCAAAAATGGCGGTATGGATCAATAGGCGGTCGGCATTGACTTTGAAAATAAAATAACGGATGGTTTTGTCGTCAGTCGCGCGCACCCAGTCTAAAATCTCACTGCTTTCATTCGAAATATAAGGCGCGGCCATATCGTGATATTCTGGCAGCGAAATCGCAAAAAGAAGATGCGCCAGATAGACGTTGACGTCTTCGTCAAAGACAAAATGATTGGACGGAAAGCCCTCTTCTTTACGCACCCGCAGGAGGACCGAGAGAAGAAAGTTCAGGGCGGCATCCCGTTCCTGACTCGAGATGTCGAAGTACAGGCAGTTGTCATTGTTCTTTGGATTCTTGCCTTTTCCCATGACACTTCCTCCTTTCTGCTTAACTGTTAGGTTCCGTCACATTTAGAGTCATTCCTTCTCCCTGGGGAGAAGGTTAGGATGAGGGGAGTACTTTAAAACTTGCCCCTCACCCCAGCCCTCTTCCCTCTGGGGAGAGGGAGAATAAACGATGTTTCAGTTGCACACAGTCCTATGTCAACAGAAGCTAAAAAACCTAGTTAGTTAAAGCCTTTATAAATATGTTTAGAATTGAATCAAAAAAAATTTTCCTTCCGCCCTCTAACAAACCTGTAAGAAAGGTAACACACCGTCGGAAGGCTGTCAAACCGGACATAGAAAACAGTTTTTGTTATAACTACAGGTATTTAAATGAGTTACAATAATAGTCTTGAGTCGTGAGTCATGAAAAAAGTCTTGGGCCTTGAGTAGTGAGTTGTAGGAAAAGTCTGGAGTTTTGAGATAAAACCCTAAAAAACTGCGGAGACCGAAACTCTTTGAAAATGATGCGTGCGTTTTTTTCTCATGACTCAAGACCCACGACTCAAGACTTTTTCCATGGACTCACGACTCACGGTTCAAGACTATTCAAAGGCTAGTTCAAAAAAGACTGAATCTCTCCCATAAAACGGCGGGATTTCATGGGCTGGCCCAGGCGGTAGATAAAAAAACGTTCCATCAGGCTGGCCAGTTCACGGTCAACGGCCTGGGACGTGCGGAATTTCAGGCATTCTTCGGGGTCATGGCGGGTGTAATAGCGCAATCCGGCCAGCGCTTCAGCCGAAAGCGGCCGGGCATCCACGATACGCGGCTGGCATTGCATGCAAAAAAGCGAGCCCTGAGCCACCGAGAAAAATCCCCCGCCCGGAATTTGGGCCTGGCACTGCAGGCATTCGTCGAGATAGGGTAAAAGACCGGTCTCGCGCAGCAGTTTGGTCTCGAAAATCCGCGAAATGCGTTCGGGGTCAATGGACGGCAGGTAACGAAAACAGAATTGCATCAAATCAAAAACGTTTTCATGCGGATCATGCACTTCCAGAAAGTTATCGGCCAATTCTGAAAAATAGCTGGCGTAGGCAATGGACACAAGCCGCGTGCGCAGATGGTCATTGGTCTCAATCACTGCCGCGTCCGAAACAAGGTGCAGGTCAGAGCGCGTTTTTTCATAAAAAATAATTTCAAGGCCGGTAAAGAGTTCGTAAAACGCACTGCGGGGTTCGCGTTCACGGCGCACGCCTTTGACCACGCCCTTGAGTTTTCCGAAAGAGCGCGTGAGAAAAGTCACGATCAGCGAACTTGAGCGCAAGGGCTGTGTTTTGAGGACAATGGCGTCGGTTTTATGAATCATAGAGATGGTGACTGGTGATTAGTGACCGGTGATTGGTGTGTGACATTGAGCGCCGCAAAGCGGCTCCTTCACTAGAGCCGGTCACCCTTCACGGATCACTTTTTTGAAATGCCAATTCGTTTTAAAATTCCCTCCTGCCTCTTCAGCATCGCCGCGCGCTTGCGCGGCGTATCGTCATCATAACCCGCTAAATGCAGAATGCCATGGCAGAGATAAAAATAAAATTCATAGCGCGCGCTATGCCCCAATTCGACAGCCATTTTTTTTGCCGTTTCCACCGAGATAATAATCTCACCTGCGTAGACGGGAACCTCACGTTCCCGCGAGCGCGCCGAAGTCACGGGACTTTGGCCCGCACAAACGGGGTCTTTATAACCGAAGGTGATTACATCCGTGGTCCAGTCGTGCTTGAGAAAACGGCGGTTCAGAGTGCGCATACGGCGGTCACCCACCAGAAGCAGGCTTAGGCCCTCGCGCGCAAAACCGGCCTTGCGCAGAATGCGCCGCGCGTTGCGAGTCACTTCGGCCTGCGGCAGACACAGCGCTTTCGGACATTCATTGTGGATTTCGATCGATGCAGGACGCGGTCTCATAAATTCAAAATCTTCGCTTTGTCATTGCGGACATAAAGCAAAATTTGTAGTGGCAATTCATGAATTGCCACTACGGTTACAAAAGTTTTGGCGGACTCCCAATGACAAAATAATCAATGATCCCCGGCGTCAGCGCGGGATTCTGAAAGCGGGTCGTATTTGAAAAGATCGGGATTTTCGCCGGACTGCGGTTTGGCCGGATAGGAAACGCGGGTGTGAAAGATAGCATTCAGGTTGGTGATGAAACTTTCCTGAATTTTATAAAGATCGCGCAGAGTCAGGTTGCATTCATCCAGCTGACCATCGATGAATTTATCATTGATGATTTTACGCACCAATTGGCGGATGCTCTCGGGACTGGGCTCTTTGAGTGAGCGGGAGGAAGCTTCCGTCGAATCGGCCAAAAGAGCCACTGCCGTTTCTTTGGTCTGCGGCTTGGGCCCCGGGTAGCGGAAATCTTCGACGTTGATTTTCTCATCCTTTTCCGCCTGATCCAGCGCTTTTTTGTAAAAATAATAAATCACACCCGTTCCTTGGTGCTCGGGAATAAACCGCAGAATCGGCTCACGCAATTTATATTTGCGCCCCAGATCAATACCGTCGCGCACATGATTCATGATCACGAGGCAGCTCATCGTTGGCGTCAGCTTTTCATGCTGACTGCGCGACTGATACGGCTGATTTTCGGTGAAATATTCAGCCCGTGCAATTTTTCCGATATCGTGAAAGTAACAGCCGACCCGGGCCAAAAGTGCATTGGCGCCGATGGCTTGGCAAGCGGACTCGGCCAGCGTGCTGACCACCAGGCTGTGATGATACGTTCCAGGCGCTTCGACAATCATGCGTTTCAAGATCGGATGATTGAGGTCGGAGAGTTCGAGCAGTGAAACATCGGTCACAAGATCAAAGGTCCATTCCAAAAGCGGAAGCAGGAGAAATGCCACCGGCATGGTAATCAAAAGCCCGTTACCGATGCCTTCCAGACTGATCATCAAAGCATCCTGCAGGCTGGCTTCGTCAAAAATACGGAAAGAAAAAAGCGTCAGGCCGTAAGTCAAACCAACGGCCGCCCCAATCACTAAAAACTGAATGCGTTTGCGTACGCGGAATGAGACAAAAACGCCCGCGGTCGAGGCAAAAAGAGTGGCGATCAACACATCCACCCGGAAACCGGCCATTGAGGAGGCCAAGACCGCCATGACCGAGCCGCAAAGAATGCCAAGCCGCGCATTAATCAAAAAGGCCAGCAGCAGGGACGCCAGCGCCGTGGGCATCAGATAAGGCGACGCCATGGGCATAAAAAGAAGGGCGCGCGAAAAAAGCAGGGTCAAAATTAAGATGACATGCACCAGGAGGACTTGCCGGATTGAACGCATGATCCGCGGCTCGAAGAACAGCATGTAGAAAAATCCAAACAGATTCGTCAAGCCCACCAGAAGGGCCGTTGCGGCAAAACGCCGCAAGGCTTTTTTGGTCGCCAGTTCCTTTTCGACCAGGTCGATCTTAAATTTCTGCAGGACTGTGACCAGAATGCCGCGCTGAGCAATCAATTCGTTTTTCTTGATGACTTCTTCTACAGGGGGCACGGACTCCAGCGCCATTTTGCGGCGTTTCTGCGTGTCATCGAGGTCAAGCGCCACGTTGGGTTCGAGCACCGCGCTGGCCAGTTCAAAAAGCGCCAGCTTTTCAGCGCGGTCTCTGGGATAAAGTTCCTGCAGCACGCCTTCCGAAATTTTTTTGGCCTCTTCGACCGTTAAAACTTCGTGCAAGGACAGAATTCTTTCACTCTGATCCGGAATTTTAAGCGAAACTTTAAGACGATTTTCCTGCCGCATGGACTCTTTTTGCGCCGCAGCCAGAATGCCGCGATCCAAAGTCTGCGTCAAAAGCAACTCAAGGTTCTTACGCACTTCATCCAGATTTTGATGGATCAAAAGCGTCTTTAAAGCCGGATCAGGAATAAAAAACGGCAGCTGGGCCAGAATCGGACCGGCATCCTGCCCCGCAGCCTGGCTGATCTTAGCGCGTTCAAGCACCCCGAGAAAAGATTCCAGCTTTTGACGGATTTCTTTGCTTTTTTCGGGCTGAAACACCAGAACCAGCGGAACTTCGGCCGTAATCTTTTGACGCAGGGCCTCGCTCTTTTCAGTATTTTCATAAGTGACGGGCACGGGAGCAAACAAACTGCGCGGCGCGGGTTCCCCCACGACAAATTCTACGGATTGAATGCCGGTTGAACGCTCAACGACCAGAATCACTGTCATGAGCACTGACGATGCCAGGAAGATGCCGATGCGCATCACCCATTCTTGGCGTTTTTTGCGGCGGGCTTTTTCGTAAGAGGCAGGGCTGTTAACCGTTCCGGTGTTCATAACGGTCATACGCTTTGATGATTTCACGAACCAAAGTATGGCGGACAACGTCCGTTTCGCGCAAATAGACAAATTCAATCCCTTTGACGCCCGAAAGGACTTCTTGAATTTCGACCAGCCCCGAGCGTTTACCGCTGGGCAGATCGATTTGGGTGACGTCACCCGTGATGACAGCGCGCGAAGATGCCCCCAGTCGCGTCAGAAACATCTTCATTTGCATCGGTGTGCAGTTTTGCGCTTCGTCAAGAATGATAAAGGCGTCGTTCAGGGTGCGGCCGCGCATATAGGCCAGCGGGGCCACTTCAATCACGGTGCGCTCCAGATTGCGCGTCGCTTCGTCAAAATCCATCATGTCGTAAAGCGCGTCATAGAGCGGCCTCAGATAAGGATTGACTTTGGCTTGAAAATCACCGGGCAAAAACCCAAGGCTTTCTCCGGCTTCGACTGCCGGACGCGTCAATACGATGCGGCTGACCATCTGCCGGCGCAATTGGTCAATGGCCGCGGCCATGGCCAGATAGGTTTTTCCCGTGCCGGCGGGCCCGATGCCAAAAACAATGTCTTTGCTCTGGATCGCCTCAAGATAGACTTCCTGGTTGCGGCTGCGTGCGCGGATCATGCGTCCGCGGTGAAAAAAGCTGAGGTTTCCTTCATAAGCGGCGGGCGCCTCCGGCTTTTCGCCAGCCGGCGCTTCGGCTTTGCTTTTGGCCGGTGCGGCCAGACCGCGTAATTCATGCAGACGGTCGAGAAAAAATTCGTAGGCGGCCTCAACCTTGTTTTTATCACCCGAAATTTTCAGCTGATGGTTCTGGGCCGAAATACGCACCTGATACTCTTTTTCGGCAAACCGCAGGTTCTGGTCGAGACTGCCGTAGAGCGCGATGGCTTCTTCGTTAGAATCGAGTTTTAATATTTTTTCCATGAAACCTCTTTGGTAGTGAAACGTATCCTTGTATTTCTATTTGTCATTGCGAAGCGGTGGTTCAACTGAAGCTGAAGCAATCCCGTGCGCCCTTGCGATTGCTTCGGCCTCAAATTGAACGCTGCCTCGCAATGACAAAATGGTCACTGTGTTTTGATTCCAAGTTCTTTGAGTTGTTTCGCATCCACCGTGGAAGGTGCTTCCGTCATCAGGCAAGTGCCCTTCTGCGTTTTCGGAAAAGCAATGACGTCGCGGATGGACTCACGCTTCAGAAAAAGTGTCACCAGACGGTCAAGCCCGATGGCCAGCCCGCCGTGCGGAGGCGCCCCATAACTGAGTGCTTTCAGCAGGAAACCAAACTTATTCTGCTGTTCTTCCGGTCCGATCTGCAGCACGTTGAAAACCTTTTGCTGCGTCGCGGTATCATGAATACGGATGCTACCGCCGCCGATTTCCGTACCGTTCAGCACGAGATCATAGGCCTTGGCCTTGATCTTTGCCGGATCTGTGTCCAGCAAGGCCTTGTCGGCATCCTTCGGCGCGGTAAACGGATGGTGCAGGGCTTGAAAGCGTTTTTCATCCGTATTCCAATCGAACAGTGGAAAATCCACGACCCAGAAAATTTCGAACGCCTCTTCGCGGATTTGTTTGTAATCGGCGGCGAGTTTGCAGCGCAAGGCGCCCAGCGCCACGGCAGAAACGTGCGGATCGCTGGCCACCATAAAAATAATGTCTCCGGGCTTGGCGGAAAGCGTTTCGATGACACGGCCGAGGCGGTCGGCGTCGAAAAACTTGGCAATCGGCGATTCGACTTCGTTCGTGCTTTTGACCTTGAACCAGGCCAAGCCTTTGGCTCCGTAATTCTTGAGCCACTCGGTGAGATCGTCAAAGTTTTTACGCGAAAACTCCGTGCCCGCGGGCGGCGTAAACGCAATGCCGCGGATGCGGCCCTGTGCGGCAATGACCTCATTGAAAATTTTAAATCCCCCACCGTCAAAAATGGGCGTCAAATCGCTCAGTTCCATGCCGAACCGCAGATCCGGCTTGTCAGAACCATAGCGGGACATGGCTTCATCATAGGGCATGCGGCGAAAAGGCTTGGCCAGCTTACGGCCCAACACTTTTTCAGTCACATCCGCAATCATACCTTCGACCATGCCCATGACGTCATTTTCATCGACGAAGGACATCTCAAGGTCAATCTGGGTGTGTTCCGGTTGACGGTCTGAGCGTAAGTCTTCATCACGAAAACAGCGCGCCAGTTGGAAATAGCGGTCATAGCCCGCCACCATTAAGAGCTGCTTAAAAAGTTGGGGCGATTGCGGCAGCGCATAGAACGTCCCCTGTGTCAGACGCGACGGCACGAGAAAGTCGCGCGCGCCTTCCGGCGTGCTGCGTGTTAGGTAAGGCGTTTCAATTTCAAGAAAATGGTTTTGGTCCAGATAATCGCGCACAATTTTCGTCATGCGATAGCGCGTGGTCAGGCCTTCGACCATTTCACGGCGGCGCAGATCCAGAAAGCGGTACGTCAAACGCAGTTCTTCATTCACAAAAGAGTCGCCGATTTCAAAAGGCGGGGTCGGGCAGGTATTGAGGATTTCAAGTTCCGAAACCAGCACATCAATGTCGCCGGTCGGAATTTTTTTGTTTTCCGTGCCGGCCGGACGCGCGTTGACAACGCCCGTAATTTTAATCACCATTTCTGAACGCAGATCTTCGGCTTTTTTATGCGTCGCAACATCTTTCTCGGAACTGAAAACAATCTGCGTAATTCCCCAGCGGTCGCGCAAATCGATGAAAATCAAATTGCCGTGGTCACGCCGGGTCGCGACCCAGCCGGCCAACGTCACGGTCTGTTTAAGATTGCGGGTATTGAGTTCGCCGCATGTTGCTGTACGCATCATGGCAATTCCAGCTCCTTTGTATTTTGCATTAAATAATTCAAGAGGCCGCCTTCAGGAATGGAGGCTTGGTCCCCCGTCATCATGTTTTTGACCGTCCATTTTTTCTCCGTCAATTCCTGATCGCCCCGGATCACCGTATAACTTGCGCCGAGTTTCGAAGCTCGCTTTAAATGATCGCCCAGTTTAGGCGATGGTTCCGCCACAATCACACGAAATCCTGATTCGGTAAGGCTTCGCGATGCACCAACAGTTTTCAAGAACGCAGCATGATTATCATTGGGGAAAATACTGGCAAAATAAATGCTCTTAGTACTCATTTGAGACTGTGCAGTAGGGTTATTCTTTTCAAGCACCATTAAAAGCCGTTCCATGCCTATACTGAAACCTGTACAAGGCGTAGATGTACTGCCCAGTTCTTCATAAAGACGATCATAGCGCCCCCCTCCAGCTAAAGCATCCTGCGCGCCCAAAGTACTTGAAGCAACTTCAAAAACAACCCCTGTATAGTAATCAAGACCGCGCACAAGCGTCCGATCAATCTCGAAAGAAACGTTTCCTTCGAATCCTTCTTGTAAAAGTTTATTGAGTTTCAAAAACTCCTCACTAAATGGTGCAATATCATTCCAGGGGACATCTCGTATAAGAGCACGGGTGGTCTCTATTTTGCTATCAAAAATGCGCAGGACATTTTTATCTAAACGATAGACCGAATCCGGATCGAGTTTAGATTTATGGGATTCAAAATATTTCCGCAGTTTGCTCCTAACTAATTCGGCTTGTTCACCATTAATCAACGTTAAATCATTAATACGAAATTTTAAATTTTTTATTTTTAAATAATCCAAAAAATTGATCAACACACGAACAATTAACCAATCCGCATAGTAAGGGTCATCTTCGCGCGTTAAATTAACTAACTCCGCCCCGATTTGATGAAACTGACGTTTGCGTCCTGCTTGAGGCCGTTCAGCGCGAAACATAGCGCCCGTATAGAAAAGTTTAAGAAACTTATTAGTTTTTAGAAGGCCATTCTGAATAACCGCCCGTGCTACAGAAGCGGTCATCTCGGGCCGCAGGGTCATGTTACGATCACCGCGGTCCTTAAAGGTATACATTTCCTTATGAACAATATCCGTGGTTTCGCCAATAGAACGGGTAAAAAGCTCGGTGGGTTCAAGTAGCGGAGTCCTAATTTCATTAAAACCCCAACAGGCAAAAGCTGTTCGGGTCTTCTCTTCAAGCCATTGCCATTTTTCGATTTCACCGGGCAAAATGTCATCCATGCCCGGAAAAGAGGAGTATTGGGACGCCATAGAAGGGGCATCATAACATAGGGGCCTAGAGGAGGCAATTTCTCTAACCCTTAACGTTCTTAACGCGTTGTGCGAGTTTATGCTGCTTCCCCACCTTAATCCTCCCCCGAAAAGCACGGGGGAGGAAATAGGAGAGCCTCTTTAATATTTCTTCCCCCGCACTCTTCGGGAAGAGATTAAGACGAGGATGACGTGCGATCAACAGCGGCACGCGGCCAACAGCCGTGCATACATCCCAGTCTCTGTCTCCGCACAGAGAGGGGGGAGAAATCGTATAGGGCGGTTACCTTGGGACTGAAGGCTAAGCAGCTTGGGAAACAACGGTATAGGCTTCGAAAAACTGGCCAAGCAGGTCTAAGTCCACGGCATCGGCAGCACTTATGACACGGACTTCCCGCTCATTGAGCCGGTCCGGGTCCTGGGCATAACGAAGCGCCGCAATAAAGGCTCCTTTGAAATCCGAGAGGTCAAAGACCGCATTAACCTGATGGGCCGTCCACTCTTTGAGTTGCTGCGCGGAAGCCTGGCCGTTCAGCAACTCTTCAAAATGAATGACCGGAACATTTTTAGGCAAAGCCGCCAACGTGGCCGGGCCCCATCCCAGATAAACGTTTTTATATTTCAAAAGTTCTTCGGTGCGTCTCGTCAACCCTTGCTCTGGCCGTGAATCAATAATCGTATGCAGTTTATCATTCAGCAGGATAAGCCCCAACAATTCCAGCCACGGATCATACTCACCCTTTTTCTGGGCGCGCTGCAGCCGCTCCAGCGTTTCGGGCTTGATGCTAAACACCACGCCCCTACGCGGATGAATCACCCGTTCCAAAATCGGCTGCTTTGATGGCACAGCAGAACGCATCTCAGAGCGCACCGTCACAGGCAAATCTTTTTTCAAAGCAAACAAGGGCGTGTCGCGAAAAGCAAGGTCAACTTCCGAGGGCTCCATTTTCTCAAGCCGGTACCCGCGCCTTGCAGGAATATCCCAGTAATATTTCTTGGCAGTTTCTGGCGCCATAGGAAAAACCGATTCAACCATTTGAAAACCCGGTGATAAAATTTCAACCTGATGAAGATCTCCCAAAAAGGGTTTATCCTGCTCATTTTCTATCCATGACAGCAGGGCCTCCACCGCCTTATCCACAAGCTCTGCCAAATCTTTATCCTCACTCCTCTCGCTGCGGGGCGGCAGCAGCAACGTGGGGACAATTTCCCGGATAATTCCGCGCCCTCCCGAATTGACAATGGTCGCCATCACCAGGCTGTAATTTTCATCCCACACCAGGTGAGCAGCCTCCGTCTGGGCTGCAATCCTTTTCAGCTTTTTGCGGACCTTTGCGTCTTTAGGAACAACCAAAATCGAAAAAATGCCGTCCTGAAATTGTCCGATTTTTAATTGGAAATCGCCGGGGAGTTTGATCGAATGGCTGGGATCAAAAACTTCGCGCTGCTCAAAAGTTGCCAAGTACCAGGCCGCAGAACTTCGAACCGGCTTGCGGCCTTGCTGCGGATAAGTCTGACGAAAGTCTCGCATCAAGGCATGCCATTGTTGCTTGCCACGCTGCATACGGTCTGGAGCTTTGACTGCTTTATCAAAAAAATCAGCCGCCGCTGGTAGTTCTAAGGCCGGAATATTGAAATCAAAAGCCCACGTAAAAAATAAAGCCGGGTTTTTCAAAACAGGCATTCTGGCGCTTACAATTTCCCAATCCCTCAGCCAGCCGATCAAATGCACAATTTTTCCATGACTGAGCGGTTTGTTAAGTTTTTCTAAAACAGCAAAAAAAACATCGCTGGCCGCGGGATTTCTTAGAATAAGATCGCCCGCCATGGCGGTCAGCAGAGCACTCTGGCTGTTTAATACAGGAGGAATCCGGCTTTTAACACCGTCGAAATCCGCACCTGAGGGGTCAAAACGTTCCCCCTTGAGGATTCTTTCTGCGTCATTCAGCAGCCGGATACGTTTAAAAGCCGTCCTTGCATTATGAAAATTCTTCGCCGGTTGGACTTCCTGTTCACGAGTAACTTGCAATTCAGCCAAAGCCCTTGGCAGCGAGACCTCCCTGAGTTTAGCAATAAACTGCGCCATCTCAATCTGCCCTCCGGATAATTTCAGGAACTCCCGCGCGCTAGTCGTCCGCACTTCAGAGCGCGAGGAGCTCTGCATCAGCTCCCAAAGGTTTCCTTCACGATTCTCCACGAGCTCCGTCACTCGCGCATGGTTAATTTTCGCCCGCACGGTCTGGCTGAGCGACGCTTGAACATCCTCAATCAACCCATATCGCCTCATGCCCTCGATAAACCATTGCTCTTCGTCCATCCCATGATTCATAACAAGGATCCCGGCTTCAGGGAATTTTTGGAACACATAAAGCGCCATCAGCAATAATAAATGTTTTCGCTGATACGGTTCAGCAACAAAAGGCTCTCCAAAACTCAAGCCTTTCTCTCCGTCAAATTCTTTTGCCTGATAAGAAAGATCCGCCATTTTCTCGCCGTGATTGAGAACCTTTAATTTTGCCTCATCCTTCACTTGGAGGCCGGAAAGATCAAGTCCGTAAATTCCAGCCCATGGCTTGAGCCAGGTCTCTAAAAGCTCTGGGCCCGCAGGAGCGGCTGGATCTACAGTACGAACTTCGGCCCGCACGGAGCGCGTACCCAGTAAGCTGGCCGGCGGTGCGGCCTGTCTTACTTCGGCCCGCACGGAGCGCGTACCCAGTAAGCTGGCCGGCGGATCGGCTTGTTTTACTTCGGAGCGGCGGGATGTTCTCCGGTCAAATTGCGCTTCAATGTCATCCCTGTGTGGTGTTTGATTTATATTTATTTTAATATTGACATATTTAATATAATTTAATATCATTACTCCCATGACTACTGCCCCTGCAAAACCATTTTTTGGAGAATCGCGAAGAACATTCACGGCTGGGATGCTGGCCAATGTGATGTATCTGATGATCGCCGCAGCGCTGGCAAGTAAGTTTTTCGAGGAATTTAATCCATGGGTAAAGTTCGGTATGGGTCTGGCAATGATCGCTCTTGCCCTATCAAGTGTTTTATTATACCCTTCTACCAAAAGAGAAAAGGAGGGTTGATATCTCCATGTGGATCGTATTCGTTGTATTATTGATAACCGTCGGGATAATGACCGCCTTTTGGATTGATCAATACCGCTTTCGCCGCCGGAAATCGCATCCCCGCTGACGCCGCCATCCCCACGCCTAACTCCCATTTCCTGCCGCACTTCGGAGCGTTTGGCAGGCCATCTCATTACCCACATCAAGGTCTTCCAGAAACCATCCACAGCGCTGCGCCGATCAAGCTCTTCTCTATAGACATATTCTTCTTCGAGATCGCGTGCTTTTTGGATATGCTTTTCGGTGACCTTATAAATAAATAAACTGATCTTCGTACCAGGGATAGATACCGGCTTTTTTAGCAAAGGTTTCCCCCAAAATTTTCTGCGATTCTTTTGATTTTTTTCCGTGGGCCTTATAAGTACAATATCTCCAGGACGAACAATGCCGCGGATCACCGTTTTGACATAAAAGCGCCAATCTACTCCCAAGGCGTCTTCGAATCCAGCCATGTTATGGATCCAAACTCTTCCTTTTCCGGTTCCCCTAAACTTCATTTCTAAATTATCAGACAAATAATCCCCGCCATAAAGCTGTATGGAAGCATCGGCCTCTAATGAAGGCTTCCTGCTTTTAAGAGCCGCCAATAACTTGGCCTTCATTTGCTGCCAGAGCTCCACACCGCCATCATCAATGCTGTAAGGGCCAATCATGGTGGCATTAAAGATAAATTCATCCGCTTGAGGGAAAACAGCCCGGGCGAGATATTCCATTAATCTCCAGTCTTCTCCTGATCCAGGATAGATAAGAGTCGTATATTGGGTCCGATCAATTTTAAGTTCATCCAATGCCTTCGCGATATCCTCCAACTCCGCGGCCGTCCGCACTTCAGCCCGTGCGGAGCGCGTAGAATGCAAATCCGTCAGAAATTGATCAAGAAGCGTTTCCGCCGAACCTAAATTATACCTGCGGTCTCGCAGTGCTTTTTCAAGCCGCTCACGGTATGATTTTAACTCTCTTCCGTAGCCCATTCCTACGAGATAGGTTAAAAAGCTTCCGGCAACCGCGGCAAAAGCCGCAGCATCCCAGTTGCGCATGCCAAGACCGTTCGAGAAAAATGCGCCGGAAAAAAGAAAACCGGAAATACCGGCCGCCCCCGCAGCCAGCATCCAATTTTTAAAATCAGGGCGGTCGGCCGCAATTTCCCGCAGCCTCATCTGATTAGCCTGATGGGCCTGGCTAAAGTGCTGCAACGCCGCCACTAAAACAGCCAGGGACGCGCTTTCCTTTTGAGGAATCAGCAGCATCTCCGGCCTTCCTAAATCGACTGCCGGCCGCTCGAGCACATAAAAACCATTTTGTTCCGCCATAAGGTTGAAATTTCCATTGGAAAGTTTTTTAAGAAAATATCCCAAGCTTTGCCGGAACCATGCGGGGCCGGAAACCTCGGTTCGATTTCTGACATACTCCTCGAAAAGCTGTGCCAGCAAGCTTTGACTATCCATCGACAATGATTTCAGCTTTGCCGGCTGTTCGTTCCACCCCGCCATGGGAGAAAAAAGCTGCTGCAGATACTCCCCTAACTCCGTATCCCACAAGCCATTTTGGTCCATATGCGCCGTCAAAACTTCATGGAATGAGCGCGGTGCGGCCGGTCTTACTTCGGATCTCAAAACAAGCTGCCCTGTTTGGCGGGCCGGCATGAGGATGTCATCGGCGGAATTGTCGGCAAAAAGCGCGGCTAATTCTTCCGCAGTTTGAAGATCGGCTTGAAGCGTCTCTTTCTCGTCATGCAGGGCACGCCGTTGGGGACCATAGATCAAGCCAGAGTGGGCGTCGGAAACCGGAGTATCTTCCAGTTCTGTGATCTGCACTTCGAGCGCCTCAAGCCGCCGGGTAAGGTCGTCTTTGATTTTTTGAAAATAGTCCGCATCTGAAATTTCATTATTTTTGACGGATAACCTGCCGTGCACCGATTCGCCGAGCAGCCTTTGATAAAGACCGGTAATTTTTTCAGCGAGCGGCTGATAATCTTCTAAAACGCGGCCAAGATCTGTATACCATTGAATACTTGCGTTATCCATGAAATCGAGAGACAGAAACACATTTCTCGCTTCTGTAGAATTCAAAAATGGATTGAGCAGGGCCTTGCCTAAAGTATCCTTGAGATCAAACCGGGGGACATTGTGCACCGGATTCTTTTTTGCTTCCTGCTCAGCCGCCTCGTAAATTTTGTAAAGCTGAGCCGGATGCCGGCGTAGAAGCGTTTGAATATCGTCTCGCATGGGCCAAAGGACCAGACGGCTTAAGATTTCAGAAAATTTTTCCAGCATTTTCGACGCGTGGCCAAGAGTATGATCCCTGATCATGGCCAGCAGCTGTTTATGAACATCGCGATTAAGACGATCGATGGCCTGCAATCGAAATTGTTCGATCAGCGCCTCCCGCATCTCTGAACCGTGATTGCGCATAAACAGTTCCAGGGCTTGATCTCTGCGTGAGTTGGCAACCCAACGCACAAGCCCGGCCGTGGGCGTCATGGTATTGCCGCTCACCACCCCGGTCCAAAAACTCAATTCACCTATAAAATCACGCCGAGACCGCTCACCACTGAAAATATCGAGAGGCGATGTCTCGTCCAGCTTTGTTCGTACTGCAGGCAGCGGCTCTCCGCGCAGATAAAGCGACGTCCGCAGCAAAAGCCGTCTGGCCGGATCAAGGTCTGCAGGATCAATTTTTGAAAAAACCGGTAGTTTAAGCATGGTCATGAGTTTGGCATATTCTTCCGGCGGCACGCCCTGGCGCAACCTTGCCAAAAAGTCAGAGATCAATTTCATTCTCGAAAGACTCAATCCCTTTTCACGCTGCGATAGGCCTTCGAGAATCGTCATTTGAGCCTGGCGCCGCAGAATCTGAGCACGATCAACGGCGGCGTTCTCATTGTGTATCCCGCCGGCGGTTCTCATTTCAGAGCGAGCGGCTGCCTGCACCACCCTCAAAATCTTTGCCCACTTTCCGCGAAGATACTCTTCATAAAGCGCTTCTTTTGAAGCGTCCACCAGGGCCGGAGGAACGGCAATTAAAATCAATTTTTCTTTTCCATAGGGGCCTTCGACCAGCGCGTCAGTCATCTCTACTCCCGGAATAGCCCGGATGTTCTCTGCGAATTTTGGATATTCGGCGTGCTCTGCGTTGATGCGCAAAAAAATAAATCCGCTGTAGCGAACATGGGTGTAATGACGCATCTCAGGTAAAAAACCCGGAACACGGTCTAAAAAAGTTCCTTCGACTCTCTGAAGGCGCTCATCCATTTCATCATAGGCATGATCGCTTGGCAAACCGGAATGAGACCAGGAACTCGTATAAATAAAAGGCAAGGTATTTAATTCCCGCACTACCGCTGAAACACCTTGTTCAGCTGTCAAATGTGCGCTTTCCCATGGCAGATTTCTTGGGTGATCCGGATGGACATTTGTTCTGCGAAATTCTTTTTCCGCTAAAAAGCGCTGCTGCTCTGGACTGGACAGCCGGTTTTCAAATGAGCGCATAGGTTCTGGTGAGATGGAAAGAGAAATAAGTCTTTCCCGATCGGAATACAAAGCCTGCAGACGGGGGCCGTAGATCAAGCCCGAATGGGCGTCTGAGACCGGAGTTTCTTCCAGCAACTTGATCTCAGCTTCAATTTCTTTGAACCGCTGCGCAGGATCTATTTCGACTTTTGGAAGATGGCCTTGCTGCGAAACACCTTCATCCTGTTGTGCGGCGGCCAGATGTTTTTGGAGATAGCGCGCCGTGCTTTGCTCAAGAGCCTGCTCCACTATGGGAGCCGCGCGCTTCGAAATGTCGTCGCTGTACTGAATCCAATCTTGCTTGGCTTGTTCGATAATCTGACGGCGCTCTTCGAGCGGAAGTTTTTCGAATTTCCGGAGCAGCGTAACCCGAGACTCCTCCTCGGCCGAAAAAGGATCCTCGCGTTTTTTATCCGGAAACTTAGCGCGAAACATGCCTTGCTCTTCCGCAAAAATAAGGCTCCAGACTCTGCGTTGGATTTCGTCGTCAATCTGCGCATCCGCCCTCATATTTCCTTCTTTGACAGAGGCTCTCCATGCTTTCATGGCCATAAAAAGAATTCTGATGAATTGAGCCGGGCCTTTTTGGCGTAATTTCCGGCGTATCTCCAAAACATGCCTGCGATCATTGCCTGGATTTGATAGTTCGCCGGAAACCTCGGGGAAATAGTCTGACTCCAGCGTTGCTTCTAAAAGTTCATTCTGCACTTCGACTTTATTTAAACTTGCCAACATCGTATCCGGCGACTGAATCAGCGCACGAAGCGGTTCTGTGACGATAAACGGATTGAACCAGCGGCTGGTCGGTGCGTAATAGAACCGGAATAGGTTTACGAAAGCCTCGTTGCCGGCTGGAATCACTTTGGCAGCGGGACGTTCCTGAAGCCAGGCCAAAAGCCCTTCAAGATTGCCGTAGGAACTCAACGTCATGCCGGCGGCTTTGAATAGCACATCCAAAAAATCCCTGCGGCTTATTTCTGGATTACGCACTTCCGAACGGGAAAAATGCGTTACGTAGCCGATGACGATGTGACTTCCAACCCGGGGCCAGGCACCGGGAGCGTCCGTCTTGGACATGTCCAAAACAGCAGGCGTATCATAAATACCATGGTCTAAAAATGGAGTGTTTTGATATACCATTCGGGGCTCGCCCTCATCTGGACGAAGTTCAATACTTGTAACCTGGTCAGGCGCGATATCTCCCCGTTGGAGAATCCTCACCAGAATATCGTTAAACGGCGCCCGCCGGACGTAGGAGGCGCCCATATCCTCTTCTCCAATCCACACATGAAGTTCTTTGCTTACGTGAGATCGATTTCTCTCGCTAGGATGGGCAGCGATCCATTCTTTTTTTATCACGGACATTTCGCGCTGCCGCCAGCGAATCAGCAGCCAGACCGGCAGGCCTAAGCCAAACGCCAACCCGATCTCATAGCCCCAATGGACCGGACTATCTTTAACAAGAAGATGTTTTATCAGCACAACAAATACCGGAACGAGTCCGGCAAACACCCCGTCATCCCAAATTTTTTCAAACCATCGCAGAAATCCCGAGAGGTTATTTTTCTCATTCGCCTGCTCTGGCCTTTTGGACGATCGATCACTTAACCCACCTATCCGCACCTCAGAGCGGGCTGACTGCAGCAGGGCCGGCAGAGGAATCTGCGGGTGGAGACTAAGGTAATAATTCCTCAGCAGGGTCAAAAATACCTGCCGGTCCTCCTCCGGTAAAGCACGCAGGGCGTTGATCCATTTCTGCATCAAAGTTTTAATTTTCATGAGTGCCGGTTGTTTATGTAAAATTTTCTGATAAAACCCGCCGATACGCGCATCCCAGCGACCGGGCGCTCTTTGCTCATAATCTTCCAGCGTCATTGCTCGTTTCGACTCTCCGAATTCTTCGGCAATAAGCCCTTGGTAGAGGGTCGCCATGAACTCTTCAGGAACATTCTTTTTCCCATAACTGCTCTTAAGTTTGATCAGCGCCTTTTTCCATTCGCGCAGCACGTTCGCAAAATGGCTGCTGTTAAGACGCCGGACTTTAATTTCACGCCATAGTTCGCGCAGAAAAATCTGTTCGTTATCATCCTCAGAAGAATTTTTCAAAGACAGGGCTGTGCTCAACAAATGGATGATTTCGTGCGCCAGACGGCTCGGCGTTGCGTAGAAATCGAGCATAGAGATTTCATAACGTCCGTTCCAAAACCAAAAATGTCCGACACCAATGCTGGATGCCGCCTCCTCATGCCATTCCTCAAGGTCATGAATAAGGCGGATATCGCTGTTTTCGGGCAGGGTATGCGCCAAAGCTTTTAAAAAACGGTTTTCATCCTCACTCAATTGAGCAATCGCCGATTGTCCCGCGGCCTCCGGCAATTGCTCCGGCGTGTAAATCGTCATGGATTGATAAATGGCCGGAATGGCATTTTTCACTGCATTGTTAAAACTGCGCTTGGCCAGAACAAAAAAACCTATCACAGGCCCCAATGTTGAAAACCAGGTCACCGCGGTTAGTTGGACAAAAATAAAAAAAGGAGCCTGTGCCACAATGACCAGAAATGCCAAGCTGAAAGTCATAGCACCGCTTGTTAAAATATAAAATGCAAGGTGATAAGGCCATGCGGCAAATCGCCGTTCTTGCTTCAGAAGAGTTAAAATCAACTCGGCGGCCCATGTTTCGGGCGCTTTTTTGTAATAGCGCGCATCCAAAAGCTTCTCCACCAGAATATCTTGACGGCGCATTTCGGAGCGCGATTTGGTCTGTTCCCGTTTTGCGTATCTATGACCGGTTGTTTGTACAGACTGGTTGGAGGGGTGCGTCAAAAGATCGAAAATAGCGCGGCGGCGCAGCGCTAAAAATTTTGTGATTTCGCGCCATTGGGCCCAGAATCCTTGGGTTGGATGGGGCCAGTCCGATGTTTGTATAAATTCGTTCAAGCGGCGGGCGTAATCTTGTGCCGGCTCAATTGCAATGCCCGGCGGCTGCGCTCGCCATTGAACAAATTGATCGCGCGTCAGGTCCACGGCAATGTCTCCTTCTTTTCCCTGAACTCCGTTATACCAATGCTGGCTGACAGAGCGGCCCCGTTTCTTCTCGATCAGACCGACTTGCAAATTCAAATTGAGGGTGGCCGCGGCCGCCTCAAAGGCCCGGAACATTCCTAAACAATGGTTATAGATGCTGGCGCTATCGCCGCCCGAAAAAAAGTAACCCGCTATCTCCCCTTGCAAAAGATCGCGCTGCTTGGAAAAGCCGTTGAGCTCTTCCAGCAGTGCAAGAATTTTGGGTTCAACCGGTTTGATTTGCGCGGCAAGCGCCTCTTTTGTGATCTCCCGACGGCGGCCGGCCAGAGGTTTCAAAGCAACCGTCAAAATCTCCCGGATTTCTCCCAGCCGGCGAAAGATCTCATCCCCCAGCCGGTCTATTTCCTGCTGTAAAGGTTTTTGCCAAGCTGCTGGAAGTTTATAATTGGATGGAGTCGTCAGCGCTGATAGGCCGGCACTATATCCCACAGCGGACCAACCCAATATCCACACAATCCATCCCAGCCAAGCTGCGTTGAAAACATCGGCGAATCCCATCCCCAGCAAAGCCCCTGCGATAGTAAGCGGTGCCGTGCTCAACATAAAACCGGTTTGAAGGGCCATCCACCGCCTGCCGGATGGACGTGCTTTGAAATCATCCAAGGGTTGAACAACTCCGTTTTCTATCTTCGAATCCGGCATCCGAACCTCGGCTCTTCGGGAAGCAAGCGCAGCGGTCAGATGCAGATCAAGATCGGCACTGCCAAGTTCAGGGAATCCGGCGGCGGTTTCAGCCAGCAAGCGAAGTTCGAAATGGACGCTCCCCACGCCTCCGGAGGCCAAAGCCTGATCGTAAAAGCTAGCCGGTCTCGAGGCGCGGGCCGAAGTAAGACTGGCTGCTCCGCCAACCAGCTTACTGGGTACGCGCTCCGCGCGAGCTAAATAAAACGGAGTCTCAAACGGGTGATGGCCGACGGACATAAGACGTTTGTAATAATCTTGATGTTTGCTATCTGCGGATGTCATGCGCGGCGTTACCGTGATAAAAGAGACCCCTTGCGCCTTCAGCATTTCTTGGATGCGCTCTTTGTGAAAGCCGCCGAAGACGAGAATGGCAAGGGAGTCGTCAGTCGTCAGTCGTGAGTCTTGAGACAAAGCCGGAGCAGACGGGGAATTAATCCAAACTGAAAGCGCATTTTCAATGGCATGGTCGCGCTCCTGCGCAATTTCGTAAAAACGGATGGCATCGCGGATATTCTGTTCCCAGCGTTTGGAGAGGATGATCGATTTTTTTGTTTCGCGGACAATGAATTGCGCCAGGGTCTGCGTATCGAAATTTTTGAGGCTGCCTTTGACGGCATCGTATTCAGCCGCACTGAGTTCAATCGCGTTAAGCCGCACGAGCAGCTCCAGGATTTTGTAGTATTGAAAAATCTGGCGGTCTCGCTCACTCGTGAGCCATTGGGCTGCCAGGTCATTTTCCATCTGGTTGATCCCCGCAAAGAGAATCGGCGAATCTAAAGCTTCCAGCTTTTTAATTTTTCCATTCTCGCGGACGGCTCCGGCACGCAGAATAAATGCAATAACGGGAAATTGCTCCGACAAAAGAACTTTGTCATTGCGAGGCAGAGAACCATGCGAAGCCGAAGCAATCTCAGAACCAGGATTGCTTCGTCGTCCACCCAAAAGCGGCGAGATTCCTCGCAATGACGAAAGCGTCGTGATTCGCTTTAAATATTCCAAAAGGTCGAGTTGTTTTGCATCCAGCCGTTTGCGCAGTTTCATCCACGCTTTGACCTTTTTGGGGAAATGGCGGCCGGCCAGCATGGCGATTTTCTGTTCAATCGCGGCCAGGTCTTTGGCGGTTTGTTCGCGGGTTTTGGCGGATCGCTGGTATTGGCGAATATTTTCAAGATGGAGTTTGATGCTGTCGGCGCCGATGAGTGAGAAATCAAGTCGTGAGTCGTGAGTCATGAGTCGTGAGTAAAATACATTTGCTTTGCTTTTTCCTGCTATCTCCGCAGGGACTATTTTCGTTTTCTCCCGCGAAGCGGTACTCACGACTGAAGACTCACGACTCAAGACTGAATTAAAGCGATTCACATGCGCATACTCCGCTCCGCTGAGTCGCAGCTTATCCATCAGGAAGTACGAAACTTTTTGTTTTACCTTGGGATCTTGGATGAAGCCGAAGTATTCGTCGGTGGGCACGGGCCCTTCGTAGCCTTCTTCGAAGACGGTCTTGACGCCGTGCCGCTTGACCAGGTGCTGAATAATTTGGGCAATGTGTTCTTGGGCTTCGAGGGAATCGTGGGCGTCTTGGATGTAAATGATTGTTTTGGGCGGTGTGCTGCCGGTCTTGTGCGGCGCGGTATGCGATTCTTCGATATGACCAAGTTTGCTTGGAATTGAAATGGTTTGTTCTGTTTCAACCACGGGCACGGAGGATTGGACCGGCGCCGCATAGGCCGCGATGTCAGACACACCGATCGTGAGGCAGAGAAAGAAGGCAATCGCCTTATTAACTAATAAGAAATGTGTTTTTTTAAGGGTGTTTGGTGGCATGATTTTTTTAAGGTGATAACCCTTTGGGCCATCAGCAGTTATTAAAAAATACATGTAGCTTTCGATTCGTACAAATCGGCTGAGAAGGCTTTGTTGTCTTGGGTAGAAATGCTTGCAGATGCTAGAAAGAATTGGTGGGCCTTTTTATCCATTTCCTGAATTCACAGGGCCAGGCCTTTTTGAACGGCTGTAGTGGCAATTCATGAATTGCCACTACAGCCGAAAAAAATGGGGCGGCGCCACTTCCCGCTTGGATCTGTTCTATTATCCCTCTATTCACAAAGTTGCGCTTCTGCACTATCATGCCGTCTTATGCCGCGCCCAAAACGCAAAAAAAAGTCAGGTCCGTTTTCATTCTTCAAACTTAAAGCCAAGACAAAAAAACGGCTTGTCCGTTTAAGCCTGTTTTTCAACCTGACAGTTTTGATTCTGCTGGTTTTGGCCGTCCAGCGGCAGAGTCCAGCCACCGTTTTCCAGAATACCTTGCGTTTTTTTTCAGTGCCGTTTCAAAATATTCATCTTCCAAAAATTTCCCGGCCCATCTCGAAAAAAGCCATTCCTTCCGCTGCTTCACCGCGCATGCTTTCGGCAGGCAAGCCTAAAATTGTCATTGTGCTGGATGATATGGGCCACACCATGAACGACCGGGACAGCTTGCGCGCGCTGGGACGGGATGTTACTTACGCCATTCTGCCGCACTTGACCTACTCCCGCTACTTTGCGATTCTCAGTCAAGAGACCGGCGCGGAAGTGATTCTGCATCAGCCTTTTGAAGCTTCAGACGGCACGATTCCCGGTCCGGGACTGATCACAGACCGCATGCCCGAATCCCAATCGCTGGCTGTTTTACGGCATGGATTGGACAGTGTCCCCAATCACCGCGGAGTCAATAACCATATGGGTTCGCGCGGAACGAGCGACCCGGCACTGATGGGGCCGATCTTGCAGGAGTTAAAACGCCGCAACCTATTCTTTTTGGACAGCATGACCAGTTCCAAATCGGTCGCTTATCCGATGGCCCGGCAGATGGGGCTGCCGGCTCTAAAACGCGACGTCTTTCTTGATAATGTGGACGATACGGCGGCTATCCGGGGACAATTGCAAAAATTGGTCAAAATAGCCCGGCAAAAAGGTTATGCCGTGGGCATTGGCCATTACCATCCGAAGACTCTGGTGGTTCTGCGCTCTGACATCCCCGCGCTTAAAGCCGCAGGCCTGGAGCTTGTTTCCCTGCAGGAACTGATTCTCTTCCTCGAAAAAAATTAAGAAGAAAGCGGGTCGCCCCCTCATCCTAACCTTCTCCCCAAGGGGAGAAGGAATTTTGAAAAAGCCCCGTGAATCGCAAAAAGATTTGTGCCTGAGCGGACAACTCCCTCTCCCTTTGGGAGAGGGCTGGGGTGAGGGAAAGAACCGAATCCTCCCTTCATCCTAACCTCTGTATGGAAATGCAAAAAGCCCTGTAAAGAGCGTTGACTCTCTACAGGGCTTTCAATTTTATACCGCGTCAAACCGGGGTTAAAACGAAGAGCGTCTTTGGCCGGGTTTGGCAGTCCGCATTTTACGGCGGCGCTTTTCGCTGGGCTTCTCGTAATGCTTACGTGCTTTAAGGGTCTTGAGGATCCCTTCGCGCTCCATTTTCTTCTTAAGACGGCGAAGCGCTCCGTCAATGCTTTCATTTTCCGAAAGATCTACTTTAGGCAAGGCTAACACACCCTTTCAAAGTAGGGTTCAGGCATGCCTGAACCCTACAGACTAAAAGCTGGATTTGGGACAAAAACGTGGGTATTATACGCATTCCGCAGGTTCCCGCCAAGGACTGTTTATGCCCCTTTTCAGCGAGATCCTCCTCCGTCTATTCTATCCGGCGGCATGCGTGCTTTGCCGTAAAGACCTAAGACTTCACGAAAAAACACTTTGCGCCGTCTGTTTTGCCAGTTTTGAACGCTTTGAATTGCGGCCTCGCGATGCCGTCTGGCGTCTTAGTGCCAGTCCGCGATGCGAGGGGTTTTCCCTCTACGAATACCGCAGCAGCATGAAAGATTTTTTAACCCATTTTAAGTTCAACCGCCAGCCCTGGCTGATCAAGGCCCTGCGGCCCCGGCTGGCTAAATTCCTGCTGGCCGTCCAGCTGGAAACCCGCTATGATGCTTTAACTCCAGTCCCCATGACGCTAAGGCGTTTCCTGGAGCGGCATTATAACCCGGCTGAGGTGCTGGCCGGCGAGATCGGATGTCTAAGTGGTTTGCAGGTCCTCCCGCTGCTTGAGAAAAACCGTTCAACCCCTCCCCAGCATGCGCTGTCCGGAGAGGAGCGAAGGGCCAATCTGCGCGGCAGTTTTAGCGTCAAAGATATCCGGCAGGCGGCAGGACGCAAAATTCTTTTAATCGATGACATTTTAACCACCGGCTCAACGGCCCGCGAGGCTGCCCGGGCCCTCAAAGAGGCCGGAGCCAAACGCGTGGGTATTCTGACACTGGCCAGGACGCTTGAACTGAAACATTCTGCATGAAAACACTCGACCGTTATCTTGTACGCGAACTGCTGGCACCTGTCTTGACCTGTGCCCTTTCGCTCATTGTGCTGATCCTGATTGCCGACGTTTTCGACAATTTGGACCAGTTCCTGCGCTATAACACCCCCCCTTCGATTTACCTGCGCTATTACCTGGCACTTGTGCCGTTTGCCTACGTGCAGACCATTCATTGGGCCGTTTGGCTGGGCGCGCTGTTTTTGCTGGTAAACCTGGGTGTCCATAATGAACTGATTGCCATGAAAAGCGCGGGGCTTAAAATATCGACGATTGCCCAGCCCATTTTATTTATTGGATTTTTGATTGGCATCTTCACGTTTCTCATCCACGACCGTGTTGTTCCCTGGTCTTTCCGCACGGCTTCAGAAATGCGCGAAGTTTACATCGACAAGAAAAAAGAGCACTGGGAAGAAAAAAGTTTGGAGCACGTCACCTATCAAACCGATGGTTCGCAGATTTATTATTTTAGGATGCTTGCGCCCATTTCGGGCAAGGTGACCGACGCGATTATTTTATGGATCGATAAGAATAATGGCCGGGCCTATCAAAAAGTGACGGCTCGCAGCGGAACTTGGAAAGAAAACGCCTGGGAACTGGAGGGCATTACCGAACATCAGATCGATGCGCGCGGCCGCATCTTGGGCGAACCTAAAATGTATCCTAAAAAACTTTATTCGGATGCGACAGCCTCGCCAAAGGACCTGACGAACGCGACACGCGAAAGCGTTTTTTTGACTTACCGTGAAATGAAACAGATCCGCGATAAATTAAAGGCTTCGGGCGTCGATGTTCAGGCTGAAAATCTGAATCTGCAAAGCCGTCTTGCGTCTCCCTGGCAAAGCCTGGTCATGATCCTGATGACCCTGCCCTTCCTGGCCAAAACGCACAACCGCCGCAGTATTGCCGCCGCGGTACTTACCTGCGTGGCCCTGGCTTTTGTCTACCACGTCTTCGGGGCTGTGTGCCTGGCTCTTGGAAATTCGGGTAAAGTGCCGTCCTTTCTGAGCGCCTGGCTGGCGAATATTGTCTTTTCGGCGGGAGCCCTGGTTTATCTCGACCGGGGGAATTATTAGCGCGTTAAGCGTTAAGTAGTAAGCGATAAGTATTTAGAAAAGCTGCAGTAACCCAAATCGTCGAATTCCTAATGCCGTGTGCGCGTTTCCCCCCTCTTAATCTCCCCCCGAAAAGCACGGGGGGAGAGAAATAAAGGAGATTTTATTGTTTCCTCCCCCGTGCTTTTCGGGGGAGGATTAAGGTGGGGGAAAACAGAATACACTCGCACATAGCATTAAATCTTCGTTCCGTCTTTGATGACGGCGCCTTTGGGGATGATGACGATGCCTTCGCGGATGTAGTAATTATCGCCGTCTTTTTCGCGGGTGCGGCTGTGGTTGGTAATGATGACGCGGTTGCCGATGCGGACATTCTTATCCAGAATCGCATTTTCAATCTGACAGTTCTTGCCAATGCCTAGCGGCATGGCTTTCGGGCGGCGTTCATGTTCAAAATAGTCGTTGCCCATCAAAACACTGCGGCGGATGACCGTTCCTTCATGAATCACCGAGCGCAGGCCCACAACCGAATCCTCGATATGCACCCCGTTTAAATGACATCCCTCGGCAATCAGAGAATTGTGGAACTCGGCCGAGCGGATCGTCGACGGCGGCAGAAAACGCGCACGCGTGACCATGCGGCCTTCCTGCGACTGGAACTGAAATTTCGCATTGGGCTTGGTTAAGTCGATGTTGGCGTCGTAAAAACTGCGGATCGTCCCGATATCCTGCCAATAGCCGTTAAAAACATAGCCGTAAACCTGATAGGTACTGATCGATTTGGGAATCACTTCTTTGCCGAAATCCGCTTCCTTGCCCTGCAGCACAGACACCAGCACGGAGGGTTTGAAAACGTAAATGCCCATCGAGGCCAGATAGACATCGGCCTTTTTCTTGACATTGAATTCTTTGCGCATGGCTGCGGGCATGACCAGATTGCTGATATCTTCGTTGAGCGACGGCTTTTCGCGGAACGCGGTGATGCGGCCCTGGGCATTCATTTGCATGATGCCGAATTGATCGACTTCCTTTTTGACAACGGGAATCGTCGCAATCGTGACGTCGGCATTCTTCTCTTCATGGAAACGCAGGATTTCCGTATAGTCCATGCGGTACAGATGGTCGCCTGAGAGAATCAAAAACGTGTCCGTCTCTTCAATGTGGTAATGCGGCAGGTGCTTGCGCACGGCATCGGCCGTGCCTTGAAACCAGTCGCTGTTGGAGAGTGTCTGTTCCGCGGCCAGCAATTCGACGCTGGTTTGGTTGAAAGGTTCGTAAGGGTATGTGCGGTGAATATGCCGGTGAAGGGATGTCGAATTGAACTGCGTCAGGACGAAAATGCGTTTCAGTCCCGTATTAATGCAATTGGAAATGGGAATATCGACCAAGCGGTACTTGCCGCCGATCGGCACAGCCGGTTTGGAACGGTAATTGGTCAGCGGTGATAGACGGCGGCCCTGCCCGCCGCCCATGATCAGAGTTGTTACGCGTTTGGTCATTAAAACTTCTTCCCTCAGCCCAACCCTCTCCCCTCCGGGGAGAGGGAGAAAGAATTCGGTCAAATGTTAATAGAACCTAGCCTCTGCGTCTATCGCAGAGACAAGAACATCTAACGCCTAAGGGCGTTGGTATGTTCTAGTAAGTGCCGCCGGCCGTGATGTGGCGCACAAGCACCCGGCGGAAGGTATCGTTTTCTTCCATCAGGAGAAAAAGCTGGCGCCGGATTTTTTCGATAAAGACTGCTTCATGCGGGTATTTCTCACGGTTGACAAAAAGATCAATGCGCATCAATAACCCATAAATAACCCGGCTGTTGGAACGGATCTGCTGCTTCACAATACGAATTTCTTCAGGCGTAAACTCTTCCGCATCCGCATCCAGCTGCGGCGTCTCTTTTTTCGGCAGTTCAAATCCAAGATGGAGTGTCATTTTGCATACCTCAGCCAGATTTCCTCAAGGCCCGTCAGAAACTCTGTCTTTAAAAATACTCTCAGGCACCCGCCGGTTTCTGCTTCGCGTTTGACATCCCGCTTTTCAGCGGTCACAAACCCGACGACGGCCGCCTTTCTAAGTTCGGCATTTTCGCGGCAGGCCTTTAAAAACCGGAAACCCTCAGCTTCCCGCGTTTCAAAATCAAGCAACACGACTTTGGGCGTTTTGGCTGTGCAGGCAGCCAGCAATTTTTCAGCTTTGTCAAAGTTACGCACGTCTAAATGATGGGCCCGTGCGGATTTTACGATTTTTCCCGCAATGTCCATCGTCCCGACAAGCGCAACCACCGCCGCAAGTTTCTGTGCCGGATCAAAAATATCCGATGAATGCGATGAATGCATTAACTCTCCGCGCTGCATAGGGCCGGTCGCGACCGGCCCCTACAAATTCAAGATTAGCTGGAAACAGGGCCAGAATCAAGTTCGGCCTGGACTAATTTTTGCAAAATTTTGATTTTTTCCATACTATCGCGCTCCAGCAAAGCCGGCTCTTGTATTTTCTGCAACGAATCGATGGCCGCCTGCCATTGGGCCTGGTCCATCGCGGCGAAACCCGCGCGATAATGGTTCAGGCTTTCTTCAAACCGGCCGGGCAGCAGAGTTTCAATGATCTGTTTTTTCATGCGCACGTCGCGCGCCAGAGAACTGACATCCGCCACGGCCAGTTGGGAAGCTTCGAGAAGATCGTAAAGGGCCTTTCCGATATCCCGATCAATTTGTACAGCCGGCGGATAGGCCGGCACCTGGGGTTTTTGGGTCGAAATTTTGTCGAACTCTCCCGTCAGCGCCAGCAAACTTTGGGCCGCATCATAAGCCGCATCCCACTTCTGCGCTTCTAAAAGCCCGAAGAACTGTTCGTAAGCGGCATTCAACCGTATTTCGAGATCGCGGACCGGCCCCTCGGCCAGCATGCCGTTCATCGCGCCGATTTTAGAAAGCGTGTCATTGATAAAAGGCTTGAGCATCGTCAGCACCACGCCCCGGTGCTTCTCGATGTCTCCGGCGTATACTGGGAATGCCAGGGATTCAACCCAGAGGTTGCGCGCTTCAAGCCGCCGGCCGTCGGAAAAAGCGGCGGCAGCTGTTAAGTATTTTTCTTCGAAAAGTTTCTCGAGTTTTTTGCGGTAACTGCGCGCCAGCGGAATTTTGTAGGCGTTCTGCTGTTCAGCGAGCATTTCCTTAAATTGCTCCAGGGTCCAGGCCGGGCCGGGCAATTTTTCAATGCGGCCCGTGCGCAGCGCTGCACGGCGGCCCAAAAGTTCTCTTTCCATTGAGGAAAGTTCACGGGCTGAATCAAGTTCAACTTTGCGTGCCAAAATCGCATTTTCCGCATCACTTAACGCCGCGGGTGGTTTTGGGACCATGGCATTGTCTGAGGCAGGCAGCACCTGCGGCCTGCCGGCTCCTTCAGGCGCCTGAATCTCTCTCTTTTTAGATTTGATTCTCTCAACGAGAGTACCAGCCCGCGGCTTGAACCAAACAAAAACAGCCGCGGCAATGGCCAAGATAAACGCGGCGATGAAAAGCGGTTTCAAGGCGCCGAAGGCCGCCCAAAAAGCGCTGGCGATTCCTGAACCTGTCTTCTGAGAGGTCTTTTGCTGCGCACGCGCTTGGGCTTCGCGATGCTCGGCTTCACGGACCACGGAACTGGTCCAGAAACATGCAGGGCATTCGAGATTGTCCTTTTCTTCAGCTTCGAAAGAATGCCCGCAGTGGGTACAGTGATAATGGGTTAAAGACATGCCTCATTATCTCAATTTTTGGCTAAAATCACCAGCGCTTACATGGGTAGTGGGTCAGTTTGAGTTAGGGCTGGGTTCCTTACTGAAGTCTCATTCCCGCCTCCGCGTGGAAGCCGAGACGGTCATGCGCAGCGCTGATGGCGCTGTGTCATTCCCGCATGCTTTTGGCGGGAATCCAAAACTTCGATCCTCGACTTGCTTACTAGCAGGAGCATTCGAGAATGACCAAACTTTTTTTGAAACTGTACCACTGCGCTTACATCAGGCCCAACGGGATCAGGCGGAGGCGCTTAAAACTCGGTCCGTGCGGAAGCGCATTTCCAGTTTTTGAGCCCAGCGTTCTTTTTTAGCGGCTTGGGGTTTCAAACTGATTTGCGGCGGCAGCGGCGTTATTTCAATGCGTGGGGCAGGGATAACCGGCGAAAGCGGAATTGCAGGGGCATAAACAGCGGCACTCAAAAACAACACGCCCAACAAACCTGAACCTATTGCAAAGACATGATGA
>JAHFHF010000094.1 GCA_023247055.1 Candidatus Omnitrophota bacterium | reverse complement strand
AAAAAGAATTGTCTGAGTTCGAAACGCGCACCTGATAATTTTCAGCAGTCCTGTTCTGGAAAGTTGAAAGACTTTCTAGCGAGCTGACATCTTCTTTCCATTGAAACGCATCTTTACGCAGCATCTGAATGAACCGCTGGGTCAGGGTTTTAGTTTCCGTTTCCGTCAACGCTGCGCCGGCCCCGGACCGCAGGGACAGGTCCACTGCGTTTGGACCTGTCCCTGTACTTGAAGCGCCGCCGTTCCTTTCCTGTAGTGGCAATTCATGAATTGCCGCTACAGGTGCAGAGGCAGTCCCTGGACGCGAACCACTTGTCGAATCTGTAGGGGCCGGTTCCAAACCGACCCTTGCCTTTGGCGCAGGAACAGGAGTAAAAATAAGCTCGATACGATCCAGCCGCGCTCCGGTCAGTTCAAGATCCGATAAGAGAATGATCGTCCTGCCGGTCGAATCGACCTTGGTCGTTCGCGCAATCGCGGGACGCTTGGCTTCTGAATCCGGTGTGGTGAACGCTTGGGCATAGGTCTCGAAGCGTTTCGGATCGAGCCTAACCTGAAGTTGATAATATTCCCGGCGCATAGTATCTACTCGCCCAAGCCCTGCAAATTTCATCGCGAGCACATCATCTGCAGGAATTTTCCAAGTCATATGCGCCCCCAGATTCGCAAGATTCTGCCAAAGTTTAGGATTGCTCCGGGCTTTTTCAATCTCGAGAAACGCGCCGGGCATCCGAAATTCAACGGCCGCCGGTGAGGATTGTTTGATCGCGACGGCATAGCCGCCAGCCGCTTCTTTTTGAGGCGGGGTGTAATAATCACCTACCTGGCGAGGAGCCCATTCGGGATGCCCGGACATCAGACTCTGCACCATCGGGATAAAACCCGGTGCGTTATCTGCGAAAGTCTCCAGCCCACGGCCGGCATTGGCCGGCCCAAGCTGTTTAATGAGGTCTGGCCAAAAGAAAAGCCGGTCAAGGCTGCGTGTGGGAGCCGCAAAACCAAGCACCGTGGTCACAAGTTCGACCCAGGCCGCATAATCCATTCCAAGCTGATCGGAGTGCGGTTTAAAAAATTCAATCAACGGATTAATATGATCAAGCCTCAAGGGAGGCGTAGTTCCCACACGTCTGTGCGTCTCGGCCAGCGCCTGCTCCAGACCCGTCAGAAACCCTTCGTATGTTCCATTTTTTAGAAGCGCTCCCGGTCCGGGAAGAGCGTAAACTAAACTCGGTTCATTGATTTTCCCCGTGTCTCTAAAGCCAAGACCTTCCAGTAAATCCAGCGCCATTTTGCGAGCCTCATCATCAAAGCCCATTTTGTTTGTAAAATCGCCGTTGCGGGTGGGCTTCAGGTCAATCTTTGCGAACACCATCCAATCTTCACTTTGAATATCCGGCCGTTCTTCGCGGGTTTCAGCGAAAATTTCGCGGAGTCTGGCGACAACCGCACCGAAGCTTGCCAGCTGCGCTTCGCGCATTCCGCGCGGATATTGAATCAAAACATCCAGCGCCGGGCTTGTGAGCGCTGCGTTAGACGCAGGGGCAGTCCCAGGACGCAGGCCATCAGCTTGCGCCTGGGCAGTCGCTGCGTTAGACGCGGAGGCAGTCCCCGGACGCGGCTCATCTTCTTGTAGTGGCAATTCATGAATTGCCACTACAGGTGCAGAGGCAGTCGTTGGAGGAAGCGGCTGGTCCGCCGGCGCTTCAGCGGCGGGGACCAATCCCAGATACCCGTCCCCTTCTACGGCATACCTCAAAATATCTTTGAGTTCTTGATAGCGGCGCAGGGCATCGGTTTCGGAAATAATTTCCCAGGCAATAAAATCACCTTCCTGATCCGGGTCCGCAAGAAGCACGCCGCCCTTTCGAAGCGCGGCATGCACCAGGTCCGGAACGACCATCACCATGCGGCTCAAATCACGCGCCACGCCAAAATCTAAAAACGGCAGCGCAGGCCAGTCCGGTGTTTCTTGCGCGATCCGGTCCCACGTTGGCGTGGGCAGCCGCAGAAATTCCCGGCCCTGATCATCAAAATCATGCACGTTTTCACGGATGACTCGCACCGCCTCAAGCGCCCGGCCGGCACCATTGAAGGAAAGAACGACCTGGTTGGAATATTTCCCATCCGGCCGGTTCATGAAATGGAAATAAATTTCTCGGCCGCTCCATTTGACAAGACCGGCTTTATCGCCCAGCACTTTGGTTTCAAAATCCCGGGAACTGCGCTTTCCGGCCCGCGGCGAATCAAGGTCTTTAAGCACCGCCAGCATTTCATGCTGCATCCGCGGCGCAAGCTTGACGGGCGCGGGCGCGAGCGCTGCAGCCACGGGGCTCGTTTGCTTGTCCGCCGGTACTTCAATGTCAGACCCGTCATCCATTGGGCGGGGAGTTTTCTCTACCGGAAGGCCGCGGCGAAACATAGCGTACTTTCGGGGCTCCGCGTTGGCCTGGGCTTCGCTGACAATGACGATTTTTTGCGGGACCGTGCTTTGCGGGCTCAGATCGAAGTTCTCAAGCAAATCACGGACCTGGGAGGCGCGAATACTTTGAATCACGGCCTCAGGGAAAAGCACGTAATAAACCAGCACGCCATTTTCTTTGCGCGGTACCAAATCAAAAACAGAAAAAGGAGCTCCTTTGTAGATTTGAACACCTCTCTTATCTGTAATCCGCCGGCCTTCCACGCTGGCTTGTGAGCCCGACAGATAAATAGAAAAATTGCTGGCTTGCTCTCCCCAGAAAACATCTCTAAATTTGTCGGCTGTAAAATGAAAGTCAAAACTATCTTCCGGATAATCCGGGAAATCTTTTTTGTGATAAAAGGCATGACTCACGAATTGCCGATCATCTGAAGGGGTATTCAAAATAGGGGTATCCGAAAGAGTAAAGGATTTGAATTTTGCTTTATCCGTGGTTAATTTAAATCCGCCGATATCCACGAGATCATTCATAATCTCAAGAGGATTTCGGCCTGTGACACGGCCATAAACAAGCGCTGCGTTAGATAAAATGGTGCCTGGCCCCATTTCCGTAGGGGCGGGTTCCAAACCCGCCGCCGGAACGGAATCAGAGTCCTGTAGTGGCAATTCATGAATTGCCACTACAGGAGCAAAGGCGGTGTCAGGTTCGACCGTCACCGCGCCTTCCGGCAGCGGCTGGTCAGAAAAAATGAGCGCAATCGAATCCGTCCGGCCCATGAGGTGAATTTCGGGCACCTCTCCTTCGGAAATTTGGATGAATTCTCTTACTCTGTCCCACGAGCGCTTCAGAAGTTTGTCATGAAGATTGACCTGCCTCAAATACTCCGGATAAACTTCCAGGGGCAAATAAATCGTGAGTTTCTGGCTAGAATCATCCTGAACCCCTTGGCCCGTGTCATCATAGGTGTCTGTGCCGGAAAGTTGAAAACCGCGGACATTTTTTAATGATAAAGACCAGTTGACGGCGGCATCGGATTCATCGTATTGCCCAAAAATGTCTCTGCCGCCATATTTCATCGAAAGGACCAATCCTGGGAAATCAACCTGCAGTTTTTCTAAAAGTCCTTTCGTCCCGTATAGATCCTGAATCTTATAATTTTCGAGAGGCTCCCCGGTGTCGCCTTGCCTTTGGTAAAGACTCGACAAATCTCTCACAACAACTTTTTTCCAATCGTCTGCTTTCGCCGTCAAACGCCTAGCCAGACTTCTGAAAACAACTTCGCTTGCGTCAGCGGGCGGCAGACTGCGCCGGAACATATTGAATTTTACCGGATCTGCGTTGGCATCCGATTCGCTGACAATGATGACGCGTTGAGAAGGCGTGTTTTCATTTCCGGGGAATTGGGTATCCAGCCTGTCGCCTAAACCATAGCCGCGCACCTCAGCCACGGTTTTGTCCGGAACAAGAATGTAAAAAGTCAACACATCGCCTTCGCGCCTTACGGCCAAATCAGCGATATCGGAAAGATCTCGAATATAAGAAAGCCACCCGTCGACGCTGAGCCGGTACGAAAAATAATCTCTGACACTATCGAACTCGATCCCCTTCTCAGCCCGGGATTTCTGCGAACTCTTTTCGGATGGTTGGGCCCTAAAGCTAAAAAAAACACTTTTGCCCGGAGCTTCTTTTTTAGGAAGAATTTTTAAATGCGTACGTCCAAAAATAATTCCGTCAATTTCCTCTTCCTCATAGACCTTATCCGGAGTCATGGGGTCGTCTTGACGCTTCAGAAGAAGGACTTGTCCAAGATCGCCCCAACTTGCCCTATAGGTCCATAAAGAGAAAAATTCCAGGTTTTTAAAGTCTTCAAAAATTTCAGCCTGCGAACGGCCGGTGACAACGCCGCTCAGCGTCAGGGCAGCTTGTTCTGCATTCCCCATCGGTAGTGGCAATTCATGAATTGCCACTACCGATGGGGAAGAGGCCGCTCCTGGCTGGACGGCGGCCGTCGAAAGCGCGGCACCGGCATGCAGCTTGTCGAGCGCCCGGCGGACGATGGGCCAGGCGTCGCCGGCTTTTATCCGAATGCCTCTGGGTATTTCTTCAAATTCCTTCAGAACGGCACGAACCCAGCTTTCATCTTCGGTGAGACGGACGCCGGAAAGGTTTTCAAGACCCACCATCCAGACCGCCAGGTCTTTGGCCTCTAAGTTTTCACGACGGCTCTCTCCGGTGCCTTCAAGCCAGCGAAAAAATAAGTACGGCGGATAGCCTTCGGCCGGAACCCAGGCCGGCGGTTTAAGGGCCTGCGGTTTTATATCCGGATTGGCGGTTTCAGCCAGAATGTGGATGCGGAGGTAATCGCGAAAAATATGCAAAGCCTGGGGGCCGGCCTCAATCCGGCTCCCGCCCGAAGCTTTTAGAAAATTCAGCGCGTCCTGCATCCACGACTGAGGGATTTGGGCCGTGCTGAAATAAAATTCACGAATGCCTCCGGGCGCTGTTTCGGGAATAACGGCGGCATCGAGAATTTTTAACCCCGTTAATCGTCCAGGCAGTATCAGTTCAGATTCCAAGAGGTTGAAAGGAAGATTCCAACTGACAACGACAGCCGTTTTGAGAAGAAACCCGGGAACATGCGAAGGTCCGGCAAAACTAAGTTTATCCTCAGTAATCATCTTCAAGACATCCGATAAAGGACCTGCCGCGCTACGATAGATAAATTCAGAGCCATACTCCACATGAAAGTCATCCACGCGCCGCTGATACTCTTCAGCCGTATGCCCGGGCTCGATGACGTTTTTCAGGGAAATCGCATGGGCCGGAAAAGCCGCCGGATTGATCAACGAAGCTGCGGGCGCCACGCCTGCAGCTTCTCCTCCCCCGTGCTCTCCGGGGGAGGTTGGGAGGGGGGCTTTACCCAAATCCACACTGACAAATTCAACAAGAATATCCGGCACTCCGCCCCGTCCGGGGATAAGGACCTTCCAGCTTGTTTTCCACAACGCCACAACCTTGCGCACCACTTTTTCGCGCGCCAGCACCTGCAAATGACCGGGACCGGCCATGCGCAGGCCCAAAATGCCATCCGGTAAATTTGAAAGTTGATCTGCCGGCTTTTCAAAGAACTTCATTTCACTGCCGGGCTTAGCAAGATCCTCCGTATTTTGCCTGAGGGTAAATAGGCGCTTTGTATCCGTCTCAAGGTACAGCAGAAACTGATCCGCGTCTTTGGACTGATGCGTATTTCGATCTAACGAGTGTTCGAGGTGAAAAGATGCCCACCCGCTGGGATAAGGCGTCAGGCCGGTCATACCCAAAATACTGGCCTCGTCCGTATCCCGGCCGTTAAAGACCGGCGACAGCCTGTGGATCGAAGCGGCTGAGGAAATTTTGAAATCAGCGATGTCTTCCGGCAGCATAGAAACCGTACGCCACCGGCCTTTGGCTGGCAGGGTTTCTTTCAGGTTTTCAATCCGGGTCAACTGAGTTTGCAAGGCCTCTTCATTTTTGATAATAATTTCATAGCGGTCGCCATTTTTAAAAACACCTTTAAGCAGCTCCCGCACAACCACCGTCTCTTGGGGATAGTTGGCAAGGGTCCATAAGCCTTTCTCAAAATAAAACTGGTACACTGCGCTATCGGGGTCGTTGTGATCCACTTCCAGGCCCTGGAATCCGGCCAAGAAAAGATCGGGGCCTTCGCCTTCCGCGTTTCGGCTATTCAAACGGCCAAGTCCGTCGCGGTATGAAACCACCAGTTCTTTGTATGGAACATTGGCACGTCTGGAAGCCAGGGATTCTGTAAACCAATGGGCTTTTTGCGAACCTTGCGCATCCACTACAAAAATTGCGTTGTCTTTAACGATCGCGTTCTTTTCTTCAGAAGAGACTACTGGGACAAAACCCTCCTCTCCCATGAGATATTTTTTGATTTCAGGCCAGTTTTGAAGCCGCCGGTTTGAAAGGCTGGTTTTTAGATCCCCGCTAGAAACATTCGGGGATGACGAAACATCTCCTCCCCCGCGCTCTCCGGAGTCTGCAACTTCTCCTCCCCCGCGCTTTCCGGAGTCTGCAACTTCTCCTCCCCCGTGCTCTCCGGAGTCTGCAACTTCTCCTCCCCCGCGCTCTCCGGAGTCTGCAACTTCTCCTCCCCCGTGCTCTCCGGGGGAGGTTGGGAGGGGGACAGTCCCCCTACGAAAATCCCGCAGAACCGCAAGAACATTGTTGACGTACGCAGCAAAAGCATCCATGACCTTTTTGAACTCGTCGTCGGAAAAACGCAGCGGAAAAGCTGATGGGTTGTCCAGGCTAAAGTTGGTGAATGCGCGGATGCTGTCCAAAACTTCCCGGACAAACGGTTCGGCAAGCGCCGCCACGCCGGCTTCTGCTTCATAGAGGCCAAGTTGCCGGCCAAGCCAAACCGCATCAATGACCGGACTCGTCTTGAGAGCAATCTCAGTCAGCCTCGAGAGAACTCTTGCGAGACTCGGCTGATCCGGTATTTTCACGGCACCCGGCGTGGTCGTTAGCGCGGGACGCGCCGCAGCGCTCGAAACAGGCGGATTGGTTAAAATTTGAAGTCCTTCATCTTTGGCAAATTTCTCCCAAGCCTCCCAGTTTGGCTCCAGCAGCCTGCCGCCGGATAAAGGAATGCCTCCAAAAATGATGACCTCCCAATCCGGTTCTCGATCAGCCCCCTTTTCCTTAAGGCGGGGGAAAAGAATGTAAAAGCGGGAATCCTGCGGTCTTCCCGGTACAAATTTTCGCGCAATCGAAAGCAGGTCTTGAGGATACAGCCAATGGACTCCGCCCCAGGCTCCATCCGGCTGGGTCGCATAGTTGTCAAGGGTATCATGTGAAATTCTGCCACTCGGGTGAAGTGAAAGCGCAAGCCCCCGGCCGCGGACAATTGCAACGGTATCAACTTTATAAATGACACGGTCAGGATTGTTGCGATCATGCGTACCGTTAAAAGTTTCGATCAGTTCTTCGGCGATAAAATCCCACTTTTCCCGGTCGGTCAGATTTAAGAAATCTCTTCTTGGGTGACCCAGTTGAGCGGCGGAACTCAGGGACAGGTCCATTTCCTCTGGACCTGTCCCTGTTTCTGACGCGGAACCTGCCCCCGGCATACCCCCGATATGAATCACGAAACGGGAATTTTCAAATTGGAAAGTCCAGCGGTTCTCCGGAATATTGATATCCTGATTTGGCGGATTAACCGCGCCGATGAAAGCGCCGATACCCTTTAAGGCCTCGCTGGCGTTTTCAGCAAAATAAAGATGCGTTTCGCGGATACTGCCAAGCGCTTCGTCAGCCTTAGAAGAAACGGTCACGGCTTTAAGTTCATGGGCCGGGCCTAAACTAAAAACTTTTGCATCCGGCCGTATTTTGCCTTTGTCATTAAAAGCCGGAACGCCTACATTTTTTGTATAGGAAAGATACAATCTTTCCGTATCCGGCTGTCCTGTTTCCGTAGACCTTTTGACCTGCGCAATCAAATTCAGACCCGGGCCATGGATATTGTGCCCGTTGATTTCAAAGAGTCTCCAACTCAAATCCGAAGCCCATTGCCCTTGAATCAGGGGAAGGGTGTAACTGCCGTCTCTTTCAGGCGTTTTCACGACAGCATTGGCTGGAAAGTATTCAGTGGCATTTTTAAACTCCACCTTCAACGCCGGGTCCTTGGCCGCAAAATCCCGCCAAGGCTTGTCCTGCATTGTCCCGGCCCCCACCCCCTTGTCCTTGAAAAATGCCCTTAAAAGTTCCGTCACATCCAGCGCCTGCGGCTGGGTCAAAACAGAAGCATTTGAAGCGCCCGCAACTTCTCCTCCACCCCGCTTTTCGGAAGCGGACGCGGATGAGGCGCCCGCAACCTCTCCTCCCCCGTGCTCTCCGGGAACAGACGCGGATGAGGCGCCCGCATTTTCTCCTCCCCCGTGCTCTCCGGGGGAGGTCGGGAGGGGGACCGTTCCCAAATCCACACTGACAAACTCAACAAGAACATCCGGCAATTGTCCTTTGCCGTCGACAATGAGTTGCCAACTCCTGCCTATCCAATCCACAAACGCATGCACCACTTCTTCGCGGGCCAGCACCTGCAAATGCCCCGGAGCTGCGACGCGTAAACCCAGAATACCGTCCGGCAAACCGGAAAGCTTTCTGGCGCCCGACAAAAGCTGAGGAATCGCTCCACTGCCCGGCTGGGCGGGGTCTTCGTTTTGCCAGAGAGGAAACATGTCTCCGCGTTCTGTTCCAATGTGAAATAAAAACTGGTTGATATCGATCGATTGCTTCGTCTTAGGATCCAAAAAGTGCTCCATCTCAAAGGTAACGTCCCGATAGCCGGATTCACCGGCGATTTTTGAGGTAATTTTTCCGCCCGCCTCCCTTTTGGCAAACGATCCTCCCAGCTTGCTGATCGCAATCGCCGTAGCAACTTTAAAATCAGCAATCTCTTCCGGCGGTATCGAAACCGTACGCCACTGGCCATCCTCAGGCATCATTTTTTTCAGGTTTCGAACCGGAATAAGCTGGGTTTGCAGGGCCGTTTCATTTTGGATGACAATTTTATAGCGGTCGCCATTTTTAAAAATGCCCTTGAGAAATTCCGGCATCAGCACAGGCGCTGCGGGGTAGTTAGCTACGGACCACAGCCCCCTCTCAAAATAAAACCGGTGTACTGCAACATTCGGATCACTGTGGTCGATATTCAGTCCCTGGAACCCGGTCAAAAAAAGATCCGTCTTTCCGCCGGCTCCGTCGCGGACATTCAACCGGCCAAACGAATCGCGGAATGAGATGATCAGTTCCCTATACGGTCCGCTGGACCGGAGCGATTCCGTTGACCACCGGACCTCTTCATCCGCGGGAGTATCCACCACAAAAATCGCGCTATCTTTGACAATCGTATTCTTATCGCGGGGGCTAGGAGATGGGGCAAACCCCTCCTGCGCCATCAAATACGTTTTGATTTCCGGCCAGGTTTTAAGCAGTTCGCTTGAAAGCACGGCCGCGGCACCGGTAGATTCAGAAATTCCTGCTT
>JAHFHF010000135.1 GCA_023247055.1 Candidatus Omnitrophota bacterium | reverse complement strand
CCTAACCCCAAAACTTAACCAAAGCTGCCCGACGACCTACGATTTGCTCAATTCGGATTTCTTCCGCGGAGTTTCATGAGAATCCTTATCGCCACCGGCGGTACCGGCGGACATATTTTTCCCGCGATCCAAACGGCGCTCGTCCTCCGGCAGGAGGGCCATGAAATTCTTTTTGCCGGCGCGCTTGATTGGGCGTTGGATCAACTGCGGCAAAAAGGATTTTCGGTCAAAAATATTCGTGGTCAAGGCTTGACCCGCCGTTCGCCCCTCGCTATGATTTCTTTTATTGGCACGATGTTAGCGGCTTTTGTCCGCTCGCTCAATACCGTGCGCACCTTTGGTCCGGATCGGGTGGTGGGCTTTGGCGCGTACAGTTCTTTTCCAGTCGTCTGTGCCGCACGCATGTTTGGCTGCCCCGCGGTCATTCATGAGCAAAATGCCGTGCCGGGTAAAGCGAACCGGTGGCTGGCGCCGCTCGCCCGCCGGGTGGCGGTGACATTCGAAGAAACCGCCCGGTTTTTTCCCAAAGGCAAAACGGTCTGGACGGGCTGCCCCTGCCACGACCGTCCGCCGCAAAAGAACAAGGAAGAGTTGCTGCGGCAATTTCATTTCCATAAAAATCGCCGGACGCTTTTGGTTTTAGGGGGGAGCCAGGGCAGCCGGTTCTTGAATGAAACTTTTTTAGAAACGCTTTCCCTGTTGACCAATGAACTCCCGCTGCAAGTGATTCACCAGACGGGCAAAGAGGATCTCCCCGTTACTCGCGAGCGGTATCAGACGCAGAATATTCCTTATTGCGTCCAAGATTTTTTTGAAGAGATGGGAGACGTTTACGCGCTCGCGGATTTGGTTGTCGCGCGCTCGGGCGCGGCCACGGTCAATGAAATTATGGCCTTCGGTCTGCCAGCGGTTTTTGTGCCGTACCCGTTCGCCGAAAGTCACCAAAAGGCCAACGCCGAAGTCCTGGTCCGCGAGCAAGCGGCGTGGTTAATTGAGCAAAAAGATTTGTCGCCGCAGGTCCTCAAGAACACAATCCTAAAAATTTTCCAGGCGTCATCCGCGGCCGCGCCGCTGAAAGACAAACTCCAGAAATTCACCCGTTTAAACGCGGCCCAACATTTAGCTGAAGTTATCCTAAGCTAGTCGGCCCTGAAAAACCGATTAAATAATTGACTTTATTGAAGTTAAGCTAAAAAAAGTGTGGTAAAATTTGCCAGAATCCGACGGAAAAGAAAGGAATTCTTGCAAAATGAAACCACCAAAAATCAAGCACAGTCCGCAGTTGGAAATGTTCAAGATTGAATTAAAGGGCCTCATCGACTTGCAGCATCCTCTGGCGAAATTGGCGAAACAAATGAACTGGAACGCATTTGATGAACATTTTGAGAGTCATTTTACGGATGAAGGCCGGCCGGCGATAGCGACACGGTTAATGGTCAGTCTGCATTATTTAAAATACACCTACAATTTAAGCGACGAAGAGACGGTCGCACGCTGGGTCGAAAATCCCTACTGGCAATATTTGAGCGGCCGGCAGCATTTTGAATATCGCTTGCCAATTGATGCCTCGAGCATGACGCGCTGGCGTCAACGTATCGGCGTTGAAGGGGCGGAGGCGTTGTTAAGCCAGACGATCACAACGGGCATTGAGCAAGGTTATCTCAAACGCAGTCAATGCCAGAGGGTCAATGTCGACACAACAGTTCAGACCAAGGACATTCGCTTTCCGACGGACGCGCGGCTGTACGACCGCATGCGGGAGACACTGGTGAAGACCGCTCAAGCCGAAGGCGCCGTCTTAAGACAGAGCTATGCGCGTGTTGGGAAAAAGGCATTACAGCGTCAACAGAATTACGCCCACGCCAAGCAAATGAAACGGGCCGCCAAACAGACCAAGCGCTTAAAAACGTTATTGGGAAGAGTCGTCCGGGACATCGAACGCAAGGTCCCGAATCCTTCTTCCGATTTGAAAGAGCAGTTAACGTTAGCCAGACAACTTGTGCAGCAGAAACGCGACAGCAAGAAAAAGATTTATTCGATTCACGAACCGCAGGTGGAGTGCATTGCCAAAGGCAAAGCGCACCAGCGTTATGAATTCGGCTGCAAAGTGGGTTTTTCAGTGACAGCCAAAGGGAATTGGATCGTCGGTGCCCGGGCCTTTTCTGGCAATCCGTATGATGGACATACGCTTAAAGACAGTTTAGAGCAAACTCAAAAAATCACAGGCATTGTCATTCAACAAGCTGTGTGCGATCAAGGCTATCGCGGTCACGGGGTCGGCGACACGCGGGTGCTCATCGTTCCTCGACGGAAAAACAAAGCATCCCGCACAATTCGCCAATGGTGGCGGCGCCGCAATGCCATCGAGCCAATCATCGGCCACCAGAAAAGTGACCATCGACTCAACCGCAATCAGCTCTCCGGCGAATTCGGAGATCGCATCAACGTGTTGCTCGCCGCCTGCGGGTTTAACTTCAAAAAGCTCGCAAGAGCTTTTTGGCGCCGGTTCCAGATGGCCTTCGAATCGGCTTTCAATGTCAACTTTCAAAGAACTTTTGCCTGAAATTGGCTTTTTCAGGGTCGACTACGTAACCTAAAAAAGGCATGGCTTACCCAGAAACTTGCCCAGGTAAGCCATGCCTTTGAACTTCAACCCCATTTATTGATTTTTTATTTATTACTATTCCACATACACATGTAGAGAC
>JAHFHF010000134.1:1634-2706 GCA_023247055.1 Candidatus Omnitrophota bacterium | reverse complement strand
ATTCAGTGATTCAAATCGACGGCCAGATTCATCATTTTTTAGAGCCGGAGGCTGAGGTGCGGGGTGAAATTCTTGTCAAAGCCCTCAAGACCGCATCCGGAACTTTTTCCCTCAGCGCCGACGCACGAGCAGGCTTGGACGACTGGATTTCATATTCGCCGTGGCCCCAGAGTCTCGAATTAAAAGGGGCGCTGCAGGGCCGGCGTGGAGAATTCAGGCACGCAAACCTGGCGGCGCAAGTCCTGCAGCAAGTCGCGCAGATTCCGGGGTTGTCCGGACTAAAAACTCAGTTAGCGGCCGCCAGAAAAAGTCGCCCTTGGTTCCATAAAACTGCGACACCCTATACGGTCCTGCGCGCGAATGTGCGGGCAGAACACAGGAGTTTCCATTTTTCAGATGTGGTCCTGCAGCACCCCGATTATTCCGCGGAAGGGGAGGGTCATTGGGACTTGAACACGGGGGCCATTGGTTTCACCGGCCGTCTGGTGGTGCAAGAAGCCTGGGGGCATGAGTTGACCCTCCGTGTGCCGGCTCTGGCTAAACTGGCAGGACCTCAGGGACGTCTGGTTTTTGCGTTTCAACTTGACGGGTCGCCGCAATCACCGCGGATTCGCGTCCGTCTTGAAGACCTCGCCGATCAACTCATCGCATCGTATCGCAGTGAACTTGTCCGCCGGGCCAGAACCCGGCAGGAATCTTACCCGGTTAAAAGGAGACCCGCATGAATGACCATACGCTTTTGATCGTTACCGGCCGTGACCGGCCCGGAATCGTCAGCGCCGTCAGCCGTTTGCTGGCCGGAAGCGGCGCCAATCTTGAAGACGTGCGCATGAGCATTCTGGAAGGACAGTTTGCCATGATGTTGATTGTGCGCCTGCCGGCTTCAAAAAAACGTGCGGCGCTGGCCCGCGGACTTAAAAAATTGCAGACCGCGTGGAGACTCGTTATTTTTCAATGCCCGCTGGGCCGATTGTCCGTGCCGGCAGCAGGGCAGCGTTTGGTCAAAAATGAAAAAACGCTGGTCTTGCGAGTCCTGGGCCGGGACAAAACCGGCATAGTGGCCGGCATCAGC
>JAHFHF010000134.1:0-1624 GCA_023247055.1 Candidatus Omnitrophota bacterium | reverse complement strand
TAGCGGCGCGTCATTTTAATATTACGGATTTACAATGCCGGATTTTAGGTGCGGGCGCAAAAGCGTTTTATACGATGATCCTGGAATGCACGGCACCGTCCCCGAAGAGTGTTTCCGCGCTTCCATCCACCATGCGGAAACTTGGAAAGAAACTTGGCGTTGAAATTCAAATCCAGACCGCCGATTTGGTTCAACTTTAAGCCGCTATGACCACCAGCCGTATCCGGGTTTTCCCCGACAGTTGCCTGCGTAAAATTTGCACGCCGGTACGTTCTTTTGACGGCGAACTCAAAGAACTGGTCATGCATTTGCGGCAAATCATGCAAAACCAGAAAATGGGCATTGGCATCGCCGCACCGCAGATTGGGGTTTTACGGCAAGTGGCTTTGGTCAATGTGAGCGTCCGCGTCGAAAAGGCCCAGGAGCTCGTTTTGATCAACCCAGTCATCCGCTGGATGGCGGGTGAAAACCTGAGTCATGAGGGCTGTATGAGCCTGCCTGAATACACGGGCTATGTACAGCGGGCTGCCCGAGTCGGCATCCGCTATCAGGATTTAAGCGGCAATTCAGTCGATTATGAAGCCGAAGGGTTGGAAGCGGTCTGCATCCAGCATGAACTCGATCATTTGCAGGGAAAACTGTTTTTTGACCGTGTGGTCACGCTTAAAACCGACATGCATCCGCGGCATTGGAAGAAAAAAACGAGGCGTTAATTCAGGACAGGTCCCAGCAGAGGGTTGTGGATCTGTCCCTATTTTTGTACTTAGGTTACGTCCGATAATGTATATTATGTCAACAAAGCAAAGGGAGAGGTAGTTAGGCAGATACGACCAGCCTTACGGATCAAGGAAATTCGTAGAGGCGCTCGCTAGGCCAATAAAGACTGAATCAGCTGATTGACGGCCTTGCCATCAGCCTTACCCTTGACCTTGGGCATCAGGACGGCCATGACGCGGCCGAGGTCCGCTTTGACCTTGGCGCCGCTTTCTTGAATCGCGGCCTTCACTAACCCTTCAAGTTCAGCCGTACTGAGCTGTGCGGGCAAATAACGCGCAAGAATGGCCATTTCCGCCTGCTCTTTTTGGGCCAACTCCGCACGGCCAGCCTGCGTAAAGCTGTCAAAACTCTCTTTGCGCTGCTTCATCTGCCGGGCCAGAACCTCCAACACTTCGGCATCGTCCAGACGGTCCTTTTTCTTTTCAATCGCCGTATTGGTCATAGACGCCTTGGCCATGCGCAGCACCAACAACGCCAGTTCGTCCTTGGCTTTCATGGCCGTCACAATATCCTGCGAAAGCTTGTCCCATAACATTGCCATAGTCAGACTCCTTTGGTTTATTGATTAAAATTTCACGTCATTGCGAAGCACGGGCGATGTGAGGCTGAAGCAATCTCGTATTTTGCCCTCGGATGGGATTGCTTCGACTTCCGTTGAGCCCTGTCTCGCAATGACAAAATAATGGCGGTGTCCGTTGTGATCTTTCTCAAATACGAATAATAGATTTGACCTTCCCCAATTCAGTGGACGTTTTGTTAAGAAGTAGTCGTCGTGCTTTCTCTTTCTTTTTTTGCTTCTTTTTTTCTTTCTCTTTGTGAACTCTGTGGATATGTGGATAACCCACTC
>JAHFHF010000133.1 GCA_023247055.1 Candidatus Omnitrophota bacterium | reverse complement strand
ATTACGTTCAAGCGTAAATTCTCTCCAAAGGCCCGGATTTAAAGAAATCATATTCGAGTCTTGGCCGTAGATATCTGCGACGGCTATGATGCGGGCGCCGATCAGAGCCTCTTTAATCAAGGCAAGACTGTCCTGCCAATTTCCGCCGAAGCTTGTCTCTAAAAACTGGCCTGTTTCTTCGCTTATTTTCTCGGATTCAATCTCACGAAAAGCTTTTGTTTCCTCGTCTACGATCGCTTCAATATTGCGCCCTAGGATACCGTATTCTGCATTGAACGCCTGATCGAAAATTGCTTTCGTATGTTCAATCAAAAAGATGAGGATCTTGCCTTCCAGTTCAGGTTTTGTTCCGCTCTTTATTTCCTCTTCAATGTTTCTTATGGCTACGTTTTCATGCCCGTCGGAAAGAAACTTTTTTGTTTCGGCCGGGGTATCCAGGAGATAGTAACCTTCGTCATGCCGGTAAACCGCCTCTCTTAAAAGGCTGCCGATTTTCGGAGACAATTTGCGATCACTCTCCAAATATTCGTCCACAAAGAGGAAAAGTTCATTCCAATGAAAAGCATTGTGATAGGTAATTAAAGCACTGCGCGGAGAACTCCGGACAATGCCAATAGCGCGTTCGCGCGCCGCCCGAAGGGCTGGATCCCCTTCATACCGGGCCAGCACCCGTTCAGCGAGTTTGGCTTCACGGGCCGCCGCCGCGGTTTGCTCCGGCGTCAATGTTCGTGTTTCAGAACGAGTTCTCTTTATCGTTCCAACTTTTATATCAAAATATTCGTCGTGCCCTATCGTCTCCCGCTCCTCATAGCGTTTGACAGCTTCCGCATCCCTGGCATTTGCTGCCCCAAGATCTATGTTTGCAATACGTGTCAAGAAAGCCTCAACTTTGGGATTAACCGCAAGGGAAGTGATTCTCCAGCCCCCAAAATGGGTCCTCAATATTTTTTCCAGATTTGCAAAAGGCTGCGCCATTAGCCCTTGTCCCTGCAAAGATGCATCAAGCGAAACCGTATGCAAGTGGATATTTTTTCTATTATCTCTTTTGTCCTCAAGCAGACTCAACTGAAATGTAAATGTCTTTATCTTTAGGCCAAAGGTCCCATTTGTGGTCACGGATGCGCTGGCAGAGTTTAAAAATGCACCTATCTTGTCTTTACGGTCTACGATGACGACATGACTGACAAATCCTGGTGTTGACTCATATTCAACCGTCAAATAGATAAATTCCTCCGCTCCAACAGCTTGAGTCTGTGACTCAAATTGTTTCCGTATCGTATTGATGCCCCCTGGCCCCTGGGCTTTCAGAGTAATAGGGTTGAGTGAGCGTCCTTTGTTCTCCTTCGTAAAAGCATCGTTAAGTCCACCGGCATTTTCCCATAAACTTTCCAGTGCAAATAAGCTTGCCCCCTGCGTCCGCAATTCGGAGCGACTCAACGCAACCTTAGTCCCTGGTAAATTACTGCCTCTCAAACCACCTAATAGCCTGGAACTCTCGGCGGGGGCACGTGGAGCAAGGCTGCTAGAAAAATCCACTGCAGGAATAATGAGGCTAACTTGGTTTTGCTTTAAAAGAATACGATTTGCTTCTTCGGCGTAGTACGGTAGTTTTTGCAAACTGTTCAGGAAAAGAATATCGCCTTCCCTCAAACTGCCGGGCTTCGCATTCACCGCGCTGTCGATTCTCATCAAGCGGACCAATGTTAAAAGGTCTCTGCTGCTTTCTTGGGATAAAAGGTCTTCCGTTTTGGCGATGGTTTCTAAGTTGTCCAATTTTGCCAGTCGCGCACCCTCTAAAGCACTGCCGCCACGCAATGCTTCAAAAATCGGTTTGGCTTCAGCAAGCAGTTTGTAAAGCGCGCGGTTGACTTCAAAATCCGCATTTCCGACATAGCGCTCACCTTCAATTTTAAAAACCTCGATGCCCAAGATTTCAGCCAGGCCCGTAAGCCGGCCTTTCTTTGCTGGAGTTTCTGGAGTTTCTGGAGTGCCAAGCAGAAAATTGATAAAACCCAATGTCGATGACACCATGTCATAAGCGCTTTTCCAGAGGTTTCTTGCTGTTGGACGGTTTGGCGCCGGCAAATAATCGCTGCCTGCGATTTCATCCGAGACACGATACTCGTCAAAAAGAGCTTGGCCGGCCCCAAACCGGCGCGGCGATGAAAAATTGCTGTGCAGATCGGCCAGGGACAGGGCCGCGCCGGCTTTCAGGATATCCCCCGGAGTTTCAAGGTTGTCAAAGATGATCCCCTGCTTTCCGGCGGTTTCATCAATTTTTTCCCATTCTTTTAAATCAGCGCTGTTCCATTGCAGGCCTTGATAAGTTTTCCCGCCCACTGTCACAGTGATTTGTACAATCGGTTTCAGCAAGGCATCTTTAAGACCGTCCTTGCCGGTGGTCGCATTTTTTTCCAGCGAAAAAAACTGTCCTGAAAATTGAGTCATTAAGATCATGCGCACAATGTCCTGGATCCGTGACAACCCCACGCCAAGGACATTAAGCTGGTGCTTGGCCTGATAAGCGCTCAGCGCTTCATGGCTGGAGTAAATCGTCGAGCCGGTCTGGATCACGGCAATGTCGTGATAGGCGGCGGCGATCACAATATCCGCAAGGCGCTGGCCTGAAATGCCGGCGTTTACGGCATGGGACAGCGCATCTTCAGCCACTTCCAACGTATGGGCCAAATCATGGTACCGGCCCTGTTCATTGGGCGCTACCGTTCTCTGCCCTTCAAGATGAATGCGCAGCACGTCCTGAAACACCTGATTGAC
>JAHFHF010000093.1 GCA_023247055.1 Candidatus Omnitrophota bacterium | reverse complement strand
CAACCACGCTGCTATTGCCGTTTGACCGCTACCGTCACCGGGAAGAATGGACGTCTTATACCACCGATGCCCAAGGCAATACGGTAACAACGGTGACGGACGCGAAGGGAATTCTGCGGCAAGAGGTGCTTGATAGCCAGGGCCGCAGGACTTATCTCAAGGAAAGAAATGAGACGTCGGCGGCATTTGATTTCAGTGCCAGCACGCATACTTACGAGGGAGGCTCCAATGGACCCTACAGCATTGACGGGGACTTTACTACAGCTCTCAGCGCAAGCGGTTACGGGGACAATGGCGGCCATAGCGTGGATGTTTATTCGACTCACACCTTTCCATCCCCACAGACTATTCAGAGTATTACGTACCGCATGGCAGCTTCCGGAACTTCGGATGGAAGCTATATTCGTGATTATGAAGCCGGTTATTATGTTGAAGTTCTGAAAAATGGGGTTTGGGAAAAAGTGCCGGGAACGCTGACCGGTCTGGATAAGCGGTATGGAACCGGAAGTGTCAGTTTTGATTCGGGAATTGTGACGCTTAATAATCTTGATATTACCAACGCCACGGCCATTCGTGCGTACGCGCATGGTTTTGGCAACTGTTCCGGCGGGGGATGTACTGCCGGCGGAAGCGTAAATATTTATGAAATTTATGCCGGGTTTGCACCGGCTGCGGCCGAGGCTGCTTATTCCGAACAGTTCACCGCCTATCAGACCGATGCCGAAGGCAATACGACGGCAACGACCAGTGATTCTTTTGGATTGCTGCGTCAAAAAATTATAAATTCCCAAGGTGAAGTTCTCTCTTTTAAGGAACGAAAACCAGAAAGCAATAAGGGGTTTGGCGATGCCGTAACGGCGAATGGCGATGTCAAGATTACAAATGAACAGCCGAAGCTGGGCAGCGGCTCCGCAGTCTTTGATGGCAACGGCGATTCTCTTTCCCTGGCGGATTCGGATGATTGGAGTTTTGGATCTGACGATTTCACATTTGATTTTTGGCTGAGTCATTCAGAAAGCGCGGCCGACACCAATTATTGGTCTCAAGGAATCGATTCCAATAATATGGTTGTCATTAAACGCGAATCCAATTTTTTGAAGTTTGTGGTCCATACCAACGGAGCCACAACGGCTAGTTACCGCACCAGTTCATCGTTCAATCCGCCGGTAAATGCCTGGACCCATGTTGCAGTTGTCCGGTCGGGTGCCACTATTTATCTTTTCGTCAATGGTATTTCGATGCCCCTGGAGGTGGGCGGCTCCATTGGATCCAATCTCATGCCCGATATCGCCGCCCCGGTCCAGATTGGATCTCAGTTGACAAACGGTTTCTGGTTTAAAGGCAGCATGGATGAGTTCCGGGTTTCCAAAGGCATGGCCCGCTGGACCGCCAATTTTACCCCGCCCGCGCAGGAATATAGCGCCGATGCGCAAACCAAACTTCTGCTGCATTTCAATGGCTTTAAATATGACGAACAAACGACGAGTTCTACGACGGACGCCCAGGGCAATACGACAGTGACCGTCAGCGATAATTTTGGGGTGCTACACCAGGAGATTCATAACGCGCAGGGTGAGTTAACCTATGTCAAAGAGCGCACCACCGACGGAACCGTGAATGAACATTGGACGGAGTATGAAACACTTCCATCCGGAGAGGTCATTAAGAAGATTTATGAGGGAGCCCAGGTTTCGCAGCCGGCGCGCGAGTTTTTTTCTGTACAGCAGCGCTGGGACGTAGTCACCACCGGTACGGGGCAGGATTCTACCTGGTACGGCGCGGCACTGGATTATCAGGGGAACGGTTCGACCTATTTTGATTTGGTGGATATGAATGGAGATAATCTTCCGGACCGCGTGGTCCATGCTTATGAAAACGGAGCCTATCAGCCTTATTGGTGGGTGCAGATCAACAATGGTTTCGGGTTTAATGCGACAACGCGCTGGGACGTGAAAACTACGGGGACGGGGGATGATAACGGCTGGTATGGTGCGGCGCTGGATTATCAGGGGAATGGCGCGACTTATTTTGATTTGGTGGATATGAATGGGGACAACCGTCTGGACCGCGTGATTCATGCTTATGAAAATGGATCCTATCAGCCTTATTGGTGGGTACAGATCAATCATGGTGCCGGGTTTAATGAGGCGGTGCGCTGGAACGTGAAAACGACGGGCACGGGGGATGATAACGGCTGGTATGGTGCGGCGCTGGATTATCAGGGAAATGGTTCGACTTATTTTGATTTGGTAGATATGAATGGAGACAATCGTCCGGATCGTGTGGTGCATGCCTATGAAAACGGAGCGTATCAGCCTTATTGGTGGGTGCAGATTAACACGGGTTCCGGATTTGATGCCGTCATGCGCTGGGATGTGCACAGTGCGCGCGCGGAAGACGCCAATAGCTGGCTGGGAGCCGCTCTGGATTATCAATGGGACAGCCTGACTTTTCACGATTTGATTGATCTGACCGGGGATGGCCGTCCTGAGCGCGTGATGCAAGCGTTTGAGAATGGTTCCTATCAGCCGTGGTGGTGGGTGCAGGTCAATAACGGAAACGGTTTTTCTGCGGCTGTGCGTTGGGATGTCAAAGACAGCGGTATCCGCGGGTCGTATGGCTCGGCATTGCGTTATCAAACCAGCGACATGACTTATTTCGATCTGCTCGACATGGACGGTGACGGCCGTCCGGACCGTGTGATTCATGCTTATGAAAATGGATCGTATCAGCCTTATTGGTGGGTGCAGATTAATCATGGCGCAGGCTTTGAAGCAGCGGTGCGCTGGGACGTTAAAACCACGGGGACGAATGAAGACAATACCGCCTATGGCGGTGCGCTGCGCTATGAGGCGAATAATGCAACCTACTTTGACCTGCGGGATATGAACGGCGACAACCGCCCAGACCGAGTTCTGCATGTCAATGAAAACGGGAGTTGGCAGCCTTATTGGCAGGTGCAGATCAATAACGGCAATGGTTTTTCGGCCGCCCAAACATGGTATGCAGCGCCCCTGCAAGCGGGCGATGATTTTAACTGGTATGGCGGTGCATTGGATTATCAGGCCAATGGCTCGGTGTATGCTGAACTTGTGGATATGAATGGGGACGGCGTGTTGGACCGCGTTTTTCATGCCAATGAATATGGGTCTTGGCAGCCCTACTGGAAAGTCCAATTAGGCAGGAGCGCCCTGCCGGATGCTCCTGTGTTTGCATCCAATAAAACTTTGATAAGTGAAGAGCATTTCGATGTGCATGGCAGCTTGATTTCCAAAAAAGAGCGTACCACACCCCAAAATGTGGCGCGTGATAAGCCTGTAAAAACTTCCAGTGCTTATAATGCCGACCACCTAGGCTCGCGTGTCACCGACGGCATCTATTCGGAGGCGGGCCTTTGGTTTTCTTCATCGCGGGCGCAGGAAGAATGGGCGGAGGTGGATTTAGGAAAAGTTCAGACTATTTCTAAAATCGGGCTGGATACGATTTGGAACGGGGACAGTTATGTTTCCGATTTCACGATTAAAATTTCGCAAGACGGTTTGAATTGGAAAACCATTGCTATCGAACACAACCGCTCTACCGGCCGAAAATGGAACTATGAAATTCCAGATGAACAAGCACGGTTCATCCGGGTCGAGGGCATTCGCGGGAAAAACGGCAGTTCTCCTTATTACGGATTTTTACGCGAATTGGAAGTCTACGCCGTCGAGTTTGCGGATGTCACGGTCACAGAGACCCACGATGCTTTGGGGCGCCTGCTGGCAAGAAATGAAAAATCCAGAGAACCGGCGGAACTCTCCGTCGGTAAAACGATACGCGCTTCCAGTTTTTACAACGGCAGCTATCCGCCCGAAAATGCTCTGGACGGAAATCCTAATACCTTCTGGCTGGCCAATTCCAATGTCAATGACAGCGAGCTTATCGTGGATCTTTGGCAGGATTACGAGGTCAGCGAAGTGCGGCTGCTTTCCGGCAATTATTCCTCCGAATACATGAAAACTTTCCGGGTGCTGACCTCGCGCGACGGTCTTCATTGGGAGGCGGCGGCTGATATTCTGGATGGGACCGAACCCAAAGAATGGGTGATTCCGGTTACGCCGCGTATGGCGCGTTACGTCAAGATTGATCGGATGCAGGTTTTGACTGCGGGCGGCTCTCACGACAACGATTTTGTGCATGAACTGCGTGTTTTTGGCTATACCGAAGTTGAAAAAAACAGCGACTATGACGCTCAAGGCCGCTTGATTCGAGTGACGACTACGGGCGGCCGGGAAGCCGGCAGTGAGGAATATAGCTATTACGACGATGGCCAAATCGCAGAAATCCGGCACTATGGGCCGGCCGTCGAAGAAAGAAAACCGGCTCTTCTTGGCAAGACCGAATCCAGCCATTACTCAGTCATCGATGGTAACGAGGGAACGGGGGACACTTTAAGCTGGGGAGTCAACGAAACGCCTAAATCCTTCCTCGTCAAACTGCATGAATTTCCTGAGATCGATACGGTTCGTCTCAAACTTGGCGGCGGGACCACGGACGGATTCGGTTATTTGGTTGAAGCGACTCAAGATGGCAAAAACTGGTTTCCCGTTGTGGATAAGACCGCAGGCCGTTACAGCGGCTGGCAGGAAGACCACTTTTTGCCGGTGAAGGCGCTCTTTTTGAGAATTACCGGTCAATGGAATTCAAGCTGGGCGCGGGGCCTGACTTTGTATGAGGTGGAAGCTTATGAACCGCCCCGGACTCACCCCATTCCTTACAAGGTCGAGCATTTTGACGAAAACGGCATAGCCCTGGCAAGCGACAATGCGCTGCTTCTTGCCTGGAAAAATGACACGGCACTGCAGCAGATTTTTCCAGATCCTCTAAAACCTTCCACGGCCGATACGCGCTGGAAAAACAAAACGCTGCTGGATTGGGCGCGCGAGGAAGGCTACAAACATTATGTCAATCTCGCCAGTTATGCGCCGGCCGGAACGCGGGAAGTTCTGCCCGGCTTGCGCCAGGTTTTCGATGAGACCCGCGCGCTTCAAGACCGTTTTCGTCAGGACGGCACTAAGGATTCCGGTCTGATTCAGTACGCGATGGTTCAGGGCTATCGCGAAGACGCGCGGCTTTTCCGTTACGCGCCTTTCAGCGGGCAAGACGATAGCGCGCGCTCTTATACGTTCGAGACCCGTTTCGATACTTACGGGAATGCGTCTGCCATGACCGCCCGCGATCAAAATGGCGCGCGAACCCAGCGGCGTTTTAATGCCGACGGCCGCGTTGTGGAAACAAAGGAAGAACTTCTGCTGTTGTGGGAAGAACGCGCGGATCTGCACCGGGACCGCACCAGTTCAAGCGCCCTGCGCAGCTGGGCCGTCGATCAAGGCTTTAAAGATCCTTTGCTGGCCGGCGCACTGGCACTCTACAGTCCTTACGGTGTTGACGGTGCGCTTACGCAAGATCCGTTGATGACACTCTCCGGTTATACCTACGACAGCAGCGGCTGGCTCAAAGAAACGGTGGAAGATTTGTGGCTTGCGGAAGGCAGTAAACAGCGCCGCAACGTGACGCAATATAACCGGGACGGGCAGGAAACCCGCATTGAAAACGAGGACGGCACGTTTAATTTTACGCTTTATAGAGACCGCAGCGGCCGGCTGATTTACCGTACGGGCAATGGCGAAGAATATTTTGCTGCTGATATCCAGGCTCCGGTGGTTTCTGAAACGGCTGAGCACGATCAAATCATCCGGGCTTTTGTTCTCAAAAACGGCCGTTTGCCCACGGCGGATGAATTTGCCGGCCTGCGCCAGCTTGCGCTTGATGGCCGCTATCTTTCGCGCCTGCGCACGGCTATTTCCGGGCGCCCTTTCAGTTCTGACGCACAGACGCCAACCGGCCGGCTGGATGCTTCGTCGCTTACGGTTTATGCCGAGGCCTTCGATTCGACAGCCGCTGCGGCCGGCTTGCGCAGTTCGCAGCTGAGTGCGCGCACCGCGGAGGCGGTTTTAGAGGATAAGTACCTGGAAACACTGATCCAGCGGACGTTTCGCCGCATTCTGGGCCGTGATCCCCAAGAGACAGCCGAGAGCGGCGCCAGTGAACTTGCGGTGATGATTGCCAAAGTCCGCGAACTGGGCAGCCAAAGTGCTTTTGAAAATTATCTGCGCAACGAACACGCCCGAGATGAATCGGGTTTAAGCGAGCATGAGCGCCGCATGGCTGAAATCCGTGTCGTGTTAGACCGCCTGGAAACAAATTTAAAAATTTATTTTGGTTTTGAAAACGGAACCTTAAATCCGGATATTTCCGCCCTGCTTAAAATTCTGAAAGCCGAAAGCGCGTTTGACTTGCGCAATCTCACGGCCCAGGACATTAGCAAAATTAAAGAGCGCCTGCTGGAACTAATCGCCGAAGATGTTCACTTTGGTCAATCCGCCATTCATGCGCTCGAAGAAATTCTCATCCGGCATTGTCCGGCCGCCGCTTGTGCGAATAATATGCCTGCGCGGCCGGCTTTGACCGAAGCGGCCCTGTTTGCGGATGTTTTGACCGGTGTGATTCAACCCGAATTTGCCGGGAATCTGCAATTCTCGGCTTATACCCTGAAAGCCATTGCCGAGGCCGCAGGCGTCAAAATGACGGGACTCAAACTTGACTGGGCTTCACTGGAAGAATTGGTCGGCGCCGGATTTCCTGTGCTCGTGAATATCGAAGAACGGCATTTTGTGGTGGTCACACAGATTGCCGCAGGGCAGGTCACTTTCCGCGAAAACGGCTTTACTCGGATGAAGCCGGTTGAAGAATTCCGTGCCCGCTGGTTCGGCGTGGCGCTGGCCGCCGACGTTTCTCCCGCAGGTCAAGAACTGGCCCAGGAGCCCCTGCGCACAGCGCCCCAGGTCAAGGAACTTTTGGCCAAAGACCTGCTGAAAGTCAAAGGCGCCGGGTTCTTCAAAAAATTATTCAAGAAGATTGTGCAAATCTTCCAGGCCGTGGCCAAGGTCGTTGCCAAAGTTCTTCAGGCCGTCACCAAGGCCGTGACCAAAGTTTTGACCGCTGTTTTTGGCAAAACCATCGGCCGCGCCATCGCGAGTATGGTGCTGGCACCGCTGCAGTTTATCGCCAATACCGCCTATTATATCGGCCAAGGTGACGTCAAGGGCCTGTTTAAATACTGGGGCCAGGCGGCGCTGCAAATGGCCATTCAGGTCGCACTTTTCTTCCTGCCGGGTATCGGGCAAGCCATCGGCGCAGCACTTAATTTCATCATGCAGAGTGCACTGGCCGCGGTTAAATTTGTGATCGGCAGCGTACTTCAGTTTGCCGGAGCGGCCCTGTCCGGCCTCGGAAATTTTGTCGGCTCCAGCTTGATTCAAGGCCTAGGAAACTCGGTATCCGTTTTTGCCAAGGGCCTAGTCAGCAGCGCCAAAGACTTTTTTAGCGGGGGATTCAACCAGATTTTCAAGGAAGCGTTCAAAAAGACCGTGCAGGTCAAAGATTTGTTCAAAAACTCGCTTGAGCGTTTTGTTGACAAACTCAATCCCGTGACCGGCTATCAGAACATGTTCAAATCCGTAACTGAGGGCTTCCGCAATCTGGCAGGCAATAATTCGTTTGCCCGCTATGCCGGAAACTTGCTTGAGAAAATCGGTATTCAGATCGCACAGGATAAAGTCGATCGCGTTCTTGAAAAAAGTAAGATGGGTGAAATAGGCAGAATAGTTCTAAGTACAGTTGCCAGTGCCGGCATTCAGGCTCTAGGCGCAGCCGTCGCCGATGGAACACGGAGTCTTTTAAGTCAATTTAGTTCTTCAGTCAACAAAACGGGTCCTCCGGTCAATACGCCTCGGATTTTGAAGTACAGCGTTGAAGATGAAGTTAAATATTTGCTTGATCAAAATGGTAAAGAACGAGCCCTCTATTTCGGTGTGAGTGATGGCGATCCCTTTCAACTTGGACCACTCGATGATCTCAATTTTGAAGACTCTCGAATCGCAGGCGCTCTTTTTGACCGTGGCATTACCCACAGCGGTCCGGCGTTCGGTGTCAACATTGGCGATGAGGGTTTTCCCGATTTTGCTTACCGTCTGGGCACCGGCCTTATTGCCCGCGGGCCTGAAATAACATTCGCCATAGAACAAAACCCTGACGGTATTCAAGTTTTCAGGGATGACGATGGTAACCGATATGAATTTCAAAAAGACAGCAGGGGCCAATTCAGCCAAAGTCCAAAAATGATCGGGAATCATCCGCTTCTTCAACCAGCGTCCGGCAGTCTGCGGCCGTACAATCCTCAAAAGTCATTGGATGGGGATGATTATGTTCGCCGTCGTTACGGCTTGGATAATCCGGTGTTTCCGAAGTTAGGCGCTGTCATTAAGGATGCGATCAGTATGGCGAAGTTAGCCAATGCAACCGAGGCTATTAGCGAAGGAGTCCGCTTTGTCAAAGCGGGCAATAGCGCGCAGCTTATTGCAGTTAAGGGAACGCAGATAGGCCGTGAATTACTTGATATTCCGGGCACTGTGTATCTTTCGACAAATCCGGCCATAGCAAAATTTATTAATCCGTTGAGCCGGACAAATAATTATTTATTTTCAAAAATTTCAAAGGGTGGGGCTGCTCTTACGGTGGCTTTAACTGCGTTTGACTCTATTTCGACAGGTATTCAGCAAGGTCACTCGGTTAAAGAAATTACGATTGATACCGCTGTGGATGTTGGTTTTGCTGGAGTGACCGGCGCGGCAGGAGCTTTTTTTGGCGGATTAGCGGGTACGCTGACTATGAATCCGGCCGTCGCAGTCTACGTGACTATCGGCACATCTACATTTTTGGGAGTTGCGGCAGATGCATATAAAAAACCTTTCAAGGATTTTCTTAAAAACGAAATTTTCCCTGATCGTGTAACGGATGAAACGCCAATGAGCCGTGACAGTTTGATCAGGGATGAAATCCTTCAAAGGGATTTCTCGCGGCGCTATTATTACTTTCCATTCTAAATCGCCATGACAAATTCAATGCCGAAGCCAATGCTGCGGGTAAGAGCTAATCTTAACGAACTTTCCGGCACATTTATCATGGGAATCGTTTTGTTGGGCTTTATTGTTTTGACCGCAATATTTTTTTCGCCGGATCATCACATTTTGATCGCGCTCATCACTTTGCCGGGGCTATTTCTAATGCTCGCAGCTGCAGTTTTAGGTCTTATTTCAGGCCGCGCAGGGTACTGGTTTCTTTTTGTTTGTGCCTGCCTTGAAGTGTTGGGCGTGATTTTTTTAATGGCTCTGCCGGGATTGTTAGGCATACAGAATACGGTGACGATGGCTTTTTTTTGTATTTCTCTGATAATTTCATGTCTTCTTTCGTGGCGCTGGGGTGCTGGAATCTATAATGCGGAGACGATGAAAGGGGTTCTGGCTTCTCGGCGAATCGATATTCAAAACGGAACTTATTCTCCTTTTACGTTACCAGGAGAAGTTTTTAATTCAAAAGGTTCAAAAAAATGGTTTCTCATTGCCAGCGCGAGCGGCCCTTTATTGATCACAAGCGCCATTATTTTTTCAAAGATTCTCGGCCGTTATACACCGGATTTGCAGCGTTTATGGGGAGGTCTGTGGGGGTACATCGTTATTGTCCTTTTTGTTGGGTGTATCCGTGCTGCTTTGGGAGAATATGGCTGGATACGCCGCTGGGAAAAAGAGACAGACCGAAAAATGTATATTTCTTACGTGGTAGAATGGAGACGTTATAAAGAGAAAAATAGGAGAGATGATCTATGACGGATAAGACGTTGCGGATGCGGGATGGAATTGTGGGGCGGCGGTAGCATTGTGTGTTGTTCTTGGTTTTAAAGTGAATCCGGCATGGTTTTGGGCTGCGGGAGCCATTGGAGTTTTGCTGATGGCGAGTGCCTGTTTTGGCGTCTGCTTTCTTTATTCTTTCCTCGGCGGCCAGTGCCATCTCAAACAGCCTCCCAAGTCAAGTTAGATTAAGGGAAAACCTGATAGTTTTGAAATGGCCCGCATGCTATGTTGGATCCATTGAGGAGGGCGTTTATGAAAACAACATC
>JAHFHF010000092.1 GCA_023247055.1 Candidatus Omnitrophota bacterium | reverse complement strand
TTAAAACGCTTTAAATCCGGCCCCAGCGGGATGATTTTTTCAATAGTTGTGGTAAAGATTCCGGCCTTCATAATCGTTATTGATAAGAGCCTTTATTTTAACTCGCTGTCATTCTGAGCCCGGTATAGCTGAATAGGCGAAGAATCTCAAAACGAGATCCTTCGCTCCTGCCTGCCGGCAGGCAAGGTCGCTCAGGATGACAAAAGATTTATATAGAAGTATAAGAGGAATTTTTTTAAAAACCTATTAAATTTTATGGCAAACCAGGCTTCCGACCCCAAAGCAGTTATGCAGACCCTGATGCGTAAACGCAAAGACGAGCAGGGGCTTTTTCCGCCTTTCCGTATGTCCATGCGTTTTAAACTGACCCTGCCTGTTTTGATTTTTGTCAGTTTGATGGGGTATATGCTCTTTAATACGACCTTTCGCCTGGTGCGCCAGCTGGCCATTGAAAAAAATACGAGCCGTCTTTTAGCCACGGCCGAAGTGTATGCGGAAACCATCAAAGTCCCGATGATTCTTGGGGCGCAGAATGACGTCAAGGAAGTCATGGCTTGGATGGCCAGCCGTCCCGACGTGCAGGAAGTCCGGCTTGAGGACGCCAAGGGCCGTTTAGTCCACAGCATTAATCCTGACATTGAATTTCCGCTGACCGTGCAAAACAGCCAGTTCGGCGGGATTTATACGATTTCACCCGACATGTATGCCGCGGCCATTCCGCTGGTGTCGGAGGGCGTACGCATGGGCCGGGTGCTGGTCATTTTTTCGCACCTGGGATTTGATCACGAACTAAAAAATATTTTCATCGAGCGCTTGATGCTTTTTTTCGTCATGATGGTCGGCCTTGGTATTTTGACTATGGGCGTGACGTGGGTGGCGATCCGGCCCATTTTTTCGCTAAAACGGACGGTGGAAAAAATTTTGGCCGGAGATTTGACTGCGCGGGCGCGTATCCGCTCCTTTGATGAAGTCGAGGATTTGGGCGAAGCTTTCAATGAAATGGTGGCGCGCACGTCCACCAGCCTCGACCGCCTGCGCATGCGGACGGAAGCGCTGGAAGAATCCGAGGAAAAATACCGCCAGATCGTTGAAAGCGCGAGCGATATTATTTTTACGGTTTCCGCAGAAGGCGAGCTTGCCCTGCTGAACCGCGGTTTTTCCGGCTATCCGCGTGAAGAATTTTTCCGGCAGGGTTTCGTGCTTTTCTCACTGCTGAATAAAGAAGAGTCGCGCAAACATTTTGAAGACGCGCTGATCGAAGTCTGCCGCACCAAACAGCCGGTCATTAACCTCAGCCTCACGCACCGCCACTGCCAGACGCAGGAAGAGGTTTTTTACCTGCTCAACTTGACGCCGGTGCTCGATCATGACGGCAATTTAAAACTGCTGCAAGGCGTCATGCGCGATGTGACGGAACTGCGGCGGGTGGAAATGATGAAAGATTCGCTGATCCGCGACGTGACACATGAACTTAAGACGCCGGTGGCGAAATTTCAAATGACGACCGCGATTTTCGAAAAGGAAATGGAGCGCCTCAAGCTGAAAGAGCAATACAAGGATTTGTTTAAAATTCTGAACAGCAATATCGACCGCCTGATGTATACGATTACCAGCGTGATGGACCTGTCTAAACTGGAGTCCGGCAATGTGCAGATTGAGCGCGTGACGTTTGATTTGCGCGATCTGCTGCATCAGATTTGTCAGGACATGGATGCTATGGTGCGTGAGAAAGGCCTGGAGTTTACAACGGACCTTGCGAACGACCCGCTGCGCGTCACGGGCGACAAAAACATGCTGTACCGGCTCTTTATGAACCTGGTGAGCAATTCCATCAAATTTACGGCCAAGGGTAAAATTACGCTGCGGGCTTACAAACACGAGGGCATGATCCGGGTCCAAGTCGAAGATACCGGCATGGGCATCGAAAAAGAATTCCTGGAAAAAATCTTCGACCGTTTTGTGCAGAAAACAGCGTCGTCTCTGGGCATTGGTGTGGGCCTGACAATCTGCCGGGACATTGCGCGTCTGCATCAGGGCCTGGTCTGGGCTGAAAGCGAAGGGCTGGATCGGGGTGCTATAATGACAGTCGAGTTGCCGCCCGCGGAATAATTAATCTAGGGACAGAGACCTGTCCTTATACGAGGGGTTTATGAATAAAAAAGTCATGATTGTGGATGACGATGAAGAGTTGCATATTCTGTACGGGCTTTATCTGCGCGGCGCATCGTACCAGCTGCTGGAAGCCTATAACGGCAAACAGGCTTTTGAACTGCTTGAAAAAGAACGTCCCGGCGTGATTGTGCTGGACATGATCATGCCTGAGATGGACGGAGAAACTTTCCTGCGTCAGATGCACGGTATGGACGGTCTCAATACCATTCCTGTCATTATTGCCAGCGTCAACGAAAAGATCTCTCCCGAATTGACCGGCTATGCCAACGTCAAAGCCATTTTGCGCAAGCCTTTCACCATCCAAGTGCTGACCGACGCCATCAAGAAAATCCTGGCGTCTTGAGTTTAGCGTTAAGCGGTTGCGTCATGGGAGAGTGCCCCCCCCTCTTGATCTACCCCCGAAAAGCACGGGGGGAGAAAAAAAGAAATTGATTCTTATCTCCTCCCCCGTGCTTTTCGGGGGAGGACTAACGCTTACGCAGGCTTCCTTGGCCTGCGAAGCGTTGTGCCTGAATAAAAACTTCAGGCGTAAGGTGGGGGAAAGAATAAACCTGCTTATGAAAAAACTAATTTTTCTTATTCTCTCCGGAGGCTTTTTAATGCTTTCGACAGCAGCCCCCTTGCGTGCGGAAAAAATGACTTACGATTACGTGATCAAAAATGCCTTGGTTTATGACGGGGTCTCGGTGCTTGAAAAACAAAAAGACGTGGCCATCCGCGACGATACGATTGCGGCCGTGGGCAAGGTTGACGAAACCCGGGCCAACAAAGTCATCGATGCCACGGGCCTTGTGCTTGCGCCGGGCTTTATTGATGCGCATACGCATGCGGATTTTAATCCGCTGATTTATCCGGGGCTTTCCAACAAAGTCCTGCAGGGCGTGACGACGGAAGTGACCGGCAATTGCGGCATGTCCGCAGCGCCGGTCTTGGACGGCCATGCCGCGGAAGTGCGCCAAGTTTGGGCGCGTGAAGGCGTGACGATTCCCGAAAAACTCACCTGGGGGACTTTTGCCGAGTATGCATCTGCACTGCAGAAAGCAGGTCTTGTAACCAACCATGTGCCGCTGGCCGGCCACGGCAATTTGCGCGGGGCGGTCATGGGTTTTGCCGCGCGTTCACCGTCGCGCGCTGAAATGAAGGCCATGAAAAAAATTCTAGCTAAGTCCATGGAGGAAGGTGCGGCCGGCCTGTCTTTCGGCCTTGTTTACCTGCCGGGCCTGTACGCGGACGCTTCGGAGATTGCCGGACTTTGCAGCGTCGTCAAAAAATTTGACGGGGTTTGCGCTTTTCACATCCGCAGTGAAGGCGACCGTTTGGTGGAATCGATCCGTGAAGCGCTGGAAGCGGGAAAAAGTACGGGGGTTAAAATCCAGATTTCACACTTGAAAGCCGGCGGTCAAAAGAACTGGCCCAAGATGGATGAGGTCTTCGCGCTCATTGAGGACTACCGCCGCCAGGGCGTGCGCATTGCCGCCGATGTTTATCCTTATACGGCGGGCTATGCCGAACTCGCGGCAGCGCTGCCGCCGCAGTATTACGAAATGCCGGGACGACTGGCATTTTTTAAAGATAAAACTCATTATGAAGCGATTGAAACGCAAATCCGCGAGTACTACAGCGGCCAGCCGGACAAATGGAAAAAAGTGGCGGTGGGTGCGATTCCCGGCGGGAAATTTCCGGACTATGAAGGCGCAACCCTGCAGGCGATTGCCCAAAAAACAAAACGCACACCGGAGCGCGTTTTGATCGAACTTTTGGCCCAGACCGATTTTGAAGTCAGCGCTTTTTATTTCAGCCAAAGCGAGGCCATCGTCGAAAAAGTGCTGCTGGCGCCTTTTACATCGGTGGGTTCAGACAGCATTGCCGACGGCAGCACCTATCCGCATCCGCGCGCGTTTGGTACGTTTCCGCGAATTTTCAGCCAGTATGTGCGCAAGGACCGCAAACTCGTGCCTGGCCGGGCCATCCGCAAGATGACTTCGGAGCCCGCGCGCCAATTCGGTCTGAAAGACCGGGGCGAAATCCGGCCCGGATTTAAGGCCGATTTGGTGATTTTTGACCCGGAATCGATCCAGGAGCGTTCGGATTACGCGCACCCCCGCCTCGAGAGCCAAGGCGTCCGGTGGGTGTTTGTGAACGGCATTCCGGTTGTACGGGAAGGTAAGTTTACGGGAAGTAAGAAGGGCAGGCTTTTAAAATAGTGATATTTAGATGAGTGCTAAGCCTTTCCCCCACCTTACGCCTGAAATCTTTATTCAGGCACAACGCTTCGCAGGCCAAGGAAGCCTGCGTAAGCGTTAGTCCTCCCCCGAAGAGCACGGGGGAGGAGATAAGAATCGATTTTTTTTCTCCCCTCGTGCTTTTCGGGGGGAGGTAGGAGGGGGAACTTACCCTTTATCACTTGTTCCCTTTTTTTTGATACACTAGGAGTCTCTTTACGCCATTTTTCATTAACCTCAAAGGAGTCTCCCATGTCCGATCTCGAGAGAAAAAACGCGGTTACGTTTAAAAATAATCCCATTACGCTGGTTGGCCCTGAAATCAAAGCCGGCCAGAAAGCCCCGGATTTTAAAGTGCTGGGCGAAGGTCTCAAAGAAGTGACGATGGCTGATTTCAAAGGCAAAACGGTCCTGATCAGCGTTGTGCCTTCGGTGGACACGCCTGTCTGTGAACTGCAGACCAAGCGTTTCAACGAAGAAGCTTCCAAGCTGCCCGCCGATGTGGCTGTCCTGACGGTCAGTATGGATTTGCCGTTTGCGCTCAAGCGTTTTTGCGGCGCGGCCCAGACTGCAAAAATTCAACCGTTGTCCGATCATCGCGATGCGTCTTTTGGCAAGGCCTATGGCGTGCTGATCAAAGAACTGCGGCTTTTGGCCCGCGCAGTTTTCGTGCTTGATCCGCAGGGCAACGTGCAGTATGCAGAGTACGTCAAGGAAGTCACGACGCATCCGGATTATGACAAGGCGCTCGGAGTTTTAAAGGCCGGCGCGAAAGCCTAGCGTCATGGGTGAGTTTATTCTGTTTTTCCCCACCGTAAGCCTGAAATCTTTATTCAGGCACAACGCTTCGCAGGCTAAGGAAGTCTGCGTAAGCGTTAGTCCTCCCCCGGAAGGCACGGGGAGGAGACAAAGCAAGTTTTCTTTTTTTCTCCCCCCGTGCTTTCCGGGGGGAGATTAAGAGGGGGAGTACGGTATCAGACAGCCTCAATTATTTTTTTCTCTTTCGGTTCTAATTTCGTTTTTATTTTTTTCTGGCCCGCTTCAAGCCGCGGCGCTCAAAACGCTGAGCGGCCGTGTTCACAAAACCGATTCTGCCAAAAGTATTCTCTATCTGGATTTTACACATCCGGCCACCGGCGCTGTGCAGGCCATGGCTTTTCGCGTGAAGCAGGAAACCGGTCTGAATGGATTTCGCGGCTTACCGGAAATGAAAGCCCAGGACATTGTGAGCATCGATTACGAAGAATTGCCGGATGGAGAACTCAAGGCAGTGTATGTCGCCAAATTCCGGGTTTCAGGTCCGCCTGCGGGTCTTGAGAATTTTAAAGGCCTTTGAACATGCGTGGTTTAGCGCTTTTTTTGAGTTTAGTCCTCATGCCGCTTTCGTTTTCCGCCGCCTTTGCGGAAGATCAAAACGGTTCCGCTCAGACGCTGTTTGCTCAGGCCCAGCAGTTGCGTAACGAAGGCCGTTTCGCCGAGGCTGAAGACGCCCTGCTTCAGGCCCTGCAGGAAGAACCCTCCAATCCTGATTATCATTTTGAACTCTCAAACATTTATGCGGCGCTTTACGACACCTGGCAGACAAGACCCAATGCGCGGCAGGCGATGGAACTCTTGAACCGCTCGCAGCGCGAATTAGAGCAAGTGCTGGTTTTTCAGCCGGACCATTTGGCCGCGCGTTTTAATCTGGGCGTGGTCTATAAACGCCAGGGCCGTTATGAGGCGGCGCGCGAAGAGTTTCGCCGCGTATTGGAGTTGTCACCGGACCTTGCGGCCGCATGGTACCAGATTGGCTCAACCTATCAGGACCAGGGATTTTGGGACGAAGCCGAAGATGCGTACCTCAAAGCCCGCGATTTGAGTTATGATCCTTACGCGATCAATGACGCGTTGGAAGAATTGCGCCGTGCGCGTGTGGCCGCGGAGCAATCCTCAGAGCGTCCGTCAGGCTTCGGCGGTATGATGGGAGGCGGCGGCTATCCCTCCAACTCGAACAGCCTGGATCCTTTTGGCCGTCCAACCAGCGTTTACGACAGTGTGTCGGGCCAGGCCAACCAAAACCCAAATGCATCCAGCATGTTTCCGTCGCTGGCTGCCATGATGATTCAACAAGTTTTATCGAGAGGCCCGCGCGATGAATCTTAAATCTTTTTTTCGAAAAATTATCTTTTGCGCCGGCGCCGGACTTTTGGCGGCGGGATTGCCGGCTTCGCTCTTTTGCGCCGAGCCGCAGCCTCAACCGGCCTATTCGGTCTACCGCGGCGTCAGTCATATTCATTCGCAATATTCTCACGACTCCAACGCGCCGCTCAGTTTAATTCTCGATACGGCGCGGGCGGCCAAACTCGATTTTGTGATCGTGACGGACCACAATTCCTTGAAAGCGCGTACGGACTGGCCCAACGCGTATACGCCGCCGCCTTTACTGATCTTCGGCGAGGAAGTGTCGGGGCCGGACGGCCATCTGATTTTAATGGGCATTCCTCAGGAACCGGCCAAAGATATGAGTTCGCAAGCGCTGATCGATTGGGCCCACAGCCAAGGCGGTTATGCCTTCTTGCCGCATCCGTTCTGCATCAAAAATCCGTGGAAAAACTGGGATGTGCAGGGCTGGGACGGCCTGGAAGTCTATAATTTTGGCCATAGTTTATTCGAGGGCGGCGAAGCCGTAGATCTTTTTCTGCGGTCTTTTTCTGAGTCCGATGACGCAATTCTCAAGGATGCGCAGCAGATTAATCCCGAGCATTTTGCTTTTGCGGATCAAGTGCTCCAACAGAGAAAAATGGCGCTCATCGCCGGCGCCGATGCGCATTTGAAGAGAACGGAAAGCTGGTTTCAAATGGCCCTGAATTCTCACACGCTGTATGTTGTTTCACCGGCGCTGGAAGAAAAAGAAATTTTGCGCGCTCTGGCCGAAGGCCGGTCTTTTGTCGTGTTTGAGACGCATGGCCGGGCCCCGGATTTTAGTTTTTGGGCAGCTCCGCGCGCTGAAACGCCCGCGGTTTCAGTGCGCCTGCAGGACGTTGAAGCCCCGGTTCAAGCCGGAAGTGCGCCCCAGAAATATAGGGTGGGGGATGAGATTCTTCAGAATGGCCCCGTTGTTTTTCATGTGCATGCGCCGGACGCCGCAAAGATCCGTCTGGTTCACAACGGCGTGGTGGCCGCCGAGCAGGCCGGCACTGACTTGACTTTTGAATCCGCTGAAAAAGGGCCTTACCGGGTCGAGGTCGACCGGGACGGGCAATTGTGGATTTTTACCAATGCGATTTACCTGGGAAATCCGGAGATTAAAACTTAACGCCGTGTGCGGGTTTCCCCCCCCCTCTTAATCTCCCCCCGGAGAACACGGGGGGAGAAATAAAAGCGGTTCTACTATTTCCTCCCCCGTGCTTTTCGGGGGAGGATTAAGGTGGGGGAAGCAGCATAAACCCACACACGGCATTAAAACTTAAGCATGCCGCTGAAACCTTTTGATGCTATTTTTTTTGACGCCGGCGGTACGCTGCTCTATCCGCATCCTTCGGTGGGAGAAATTTACGAGCGTGTGGCGCGCGCTTACGGCTCTTCGGCCTGCGCGGCAGATCTTGACCGCGCTTTCCGCAAAGTCTGGGTCGAGCGCGACGGCATGGGATCGCTGGAAAGCCACAGCGACGAGGCTAAAGAGCGGCGCTGGTGGTATGAAACCGTTCAGCAGGTTTTCACAGCCTGTGGCGGAATCAACCGCTTCGACGAATTTTTTCACGAACTTTATGATTTATTTGCCCGCCCGGAAGTCTGGCGCCTCTATCCCGAAACGCTTGAAGTGATCCGGGAACTGCGCCGCCGCAAGGTCTGCGTAGCGATCGTGTCCAACTGGGACAGCCGTCTTTTTCGCCTCTGCGATGAATTCGGCCTGACGGAACACTTTGATTTTATTCTGGCCTCCGCGGTTTTTGGCGCGGCCAAACCCAGCCCGCGTATTTTCGAAGAGGCCCTGCGCCGCGCGGGTATCCGCGCTGAAAAAGCCGTGCACATCGGTGACAGCCTGGCCGATGACATTGCAGGCGCGCGCCGCCTCGGCATCCACTCCGTCCTGATCGACCGCGGCGGCCACTACCGCAAAAGCGACAAAGACCGCCATGAACCGGATTTAGTCATTAAGGATTTGAGGGAGCTGCTTTGAAAGAAAGCACCGAGTACTGAGCACCAAGCGCCAAGAAAAGCGCTGAGTACCGAAAAAACAAAGCTTATCATGCGATGTGGGCTCTCTATTTTGACCATCCGATATGTTTTTAAAATACGCTTTTTGGAAGCTTGGTTTTTCGTTTAAGCTTTTGGTGCTCAGATACTCAGCGCTTGGTGCTTGGTACTCGGTGCGTTACAGCTCATTGCTTCCCCTTGACACGCCCCAACCGTTGCGCTAACCTTTGAATTCATCTGCTCTTATCCGCGACTTAGAGCGCCTAACAAAACTGTCATTCCCGCATGCATTAGGCGGGAATCTACAGATCTCCGATAAAGACTTGCAGGGGGGACATAGGTTTTGTTAGGTACTCTTAATTTCTAAAGGAGTATTTATGGACGCCCAGACCGCCAAAGAAATACCCGCATTTACTTCCGACCTGCTGAAAGGTAAAAAAGGCATCGTTTTTGGGGTTGCCAATAAACGCAGCATTGCGTGGGGCATAGCGCAGCAGCTGGCCCAGCACGGCGCTCAGCTTGCCTTTGCCTATCTAGGCGAGCGGCTCAAAGAAGGCGTCGAATCCCTGGCTGCGACCCTGCCGCTGAAAGCGCCGCTTTATCCCTGTGATGTGACCAAGGATGAAGACGTGAAAGCCGTATTTGAAAAACTCGCCTCCGATTTCGGTTCCATTCAATTTTTGGTGCATTGCATTGCGTTTGCCAACAAGGAAGATCTGGCCGGGCGCGTGGTGGAAACATCCCGCGAAGGCTTCCGCATGGCCCACGATATCAGCGCCTTTTCGCTGATTGCCCTTGCGAAAGCCGCGGAGCCGCTGCTCGAAAAAGAAGGCGGCAGTATCGTCGCGCTCACTTACCTCGGTTCTGAAAAAGTCATTCCCAATTACAACGTCATGGGCCTTGCTAAAGCCAGCCTTGAGGCGGGCATCCGCTATCTGGCCGCGGATCTGGGCAAGAAAAATATCCGCGTCAATGGCATTTCCGCCGGCCCGATCAGCACCCTGGCTGCGCGTGGTATTTCAGGATTCACCACCATGCTGGAAGGGCATCGCAACCGTGCGGCCCTCGGCCGTAACGTCGAACTCGAAGAAGTCGGCAACGCAGGGCTTTTTCTCCTCAGCCCGCTTTCCAGCGGTATCACCGGCGAAGTCATTTTTGTGGACTGCGGTTACCGCATTATGGGAGCGTAGAGAAAGCACCGAGTACCGAGCACTTAGCGCCGAGTAGCAAAAATTAAGCCGAAGATTCGGCGATGAAATGATGACGCCTGAAAATTTATTTTTAAGAGTAAGTTTGCTGAATTCGATTTTCTCATAAGGATATTTTTAAACCCACTCGGTGCTCAGCACTAAGTGCTCGGTGCTAATGACCCTATGGACCTCTCGGGCAAAAACATCATCATCTTCGATATCGAGACGCAGAAGTCTTTCCAGGAGGTCGGCGGCAAATCCCGCACGAATTTTCTCGAAAGGCTCAAGGTCTCGGTGGTCGGTACGTAT